>JACRFB010000031.1 GCA_016218045.1 Ignavibacteriota bacterium | reverse complement strand
TTCCCCGCACGCGCGGGGATGAACCGGTGTATCTCGTCGACGGCGCGCAGGTGCAGGGGTATTCCCCGCACGCGCGGGGATGAACCGCAGTGGGTCGGTGGTCGCTAGTCCGTAATACCGTATTCCCCGCACGCGCGGGGATGAACCGCGGGCAGCGTGAGACTGCGCCCTATCTTGATAGTATTCCCCGCACGCGCGGGGATGAACCGGCGGGTATTCTGTTGGTGAGGAGGGTGCTGAAGTATTCCCCGCACGCGCGGGGATGAACCGGCGAACGGCGGTCCCGCGAGTTGCGCGGAAGCGTATTCCCCGCACGCGCGGGGATGAACCGGCACTACGGACTCTTTCGGAACTCAAACAGTCGTATTCCCCGCACGCGCGGGGATGAACCGAACGCGAGAAGCGCAAAAAGGAAGCGGAATCAGTATTCCCCGCACGCGCGGGGATGAACCGGATACAACATCTCTCACCGCCTACGGGTGGAAGTATTCCCCGCACGCGCGGGGATGAACCGAGTACCGCGTCGAAGGACGCCCGTATTCAATCGTATTCCCCGCACGCGCGGGGATGAACCGATCTTTGCAATCTGCGCGAAACCCGCAGCGGTGTATTCCCCGCACGCGCGGGGATGAACCGGAAACGAAATTTACGCCGGGGCCGTGGCTAGTGTATTCCCCGCACGCGCGGGGATGAACCGAGGTTGTGCAAGGTCAACCGGCGCAGACCCACGTATTCCCCGCACGCGCGGGGATGAACCGAGGTTGTGCAAGGTCAACCGGCGCAGACCCACGTATTCCCCGCACGCGCGGGGATGAACCGTTCTACTGTGACTTCCGGCCAGTCGATCACGTGTTTTCCCCGCACGCGCGGGGATGAACAGACAACGCCTTGTAGCGCTCGGCGTCACCTGATTTCCAAGCCATACATGACTGGGCCCCATCAATGTAATTTGCCGGTTGCGTTATTCATGATAGCCCACGGTTCGATATGTGTGATGCTGCGAAATTCACAAATAATACGAAACAACACATGCCCCCTTTGGAGTTAACATGCGCGATGACTTAAAACCGCTACAATCATTTGGAGACATAATCGAGAAGTATGCTCAAATCCCGCGCGTACAATTGCCGACGACGTATCTGGGTCTATGCCGCTATCCAGGTTGGCGTTTCGAAGAAGTAACGAGTCGTATTTTGCAATTTTATTTTACGCCCGCGAATGAGCATAGGCTGGGTGATACACTCATCCGCGCGCTGCTCGATGCTGTGGCTGAGAAAGACGACGGGGCTGAGGGGCTGCCCCGGTTGCGAGACGCCGCCTCGTATAACGATGCGTTTGCACGAGTGGAGGTTGATGCGGAGGGCAAACGCATCGATCTTGTCATCCAAACTCATGCCGGTGTGATTGGCATCGAGAATAAGATCACCGCGTCCTTGTACAACGACTTGTCTGTATACCGGAAACGACTACGCCCGCCGGCGCTCTGTATTGTGCTCTCGGTCTTTGACATCACCGATCCGTCCGAAAAAAACAGGATGAATGAGACGGGATTCGTCGGCATCACCTACTGTAAGTTCTTCGCCTTTCTTAAACCGCGCCTCGGCGCCGTGACACAACAGGCAGATACAAAGCTTCTCATCCATTTATATGACTTTATTACAGAAATCGAAAACCGGCGTCGGGGTGCAACCATGGAAAATGAACTGTTTGACTTTTATTGCGAGCACCAATGGACGATTTGGGAAATGAACGAGAAGTTTCAAACCAAATACGTCCCAGCAGTGGCGAGGAAATTGGAAGGGTACCTATCGAAGCTTGAACTGCTTCGTAAACAAGACGAAAGCTGCGCAACAATCAGCAAATTTTGTGATTGGCGCATATGGCAAAAACAGAAGATCGAACAGGTCGCTATTCACAAAGACTTGCGAATCGGCATCGAGGGGTATTTCACGAAAAATCACGGCTGCCCGCCACAGTTCAGCATCTTCCTGCGCACGTGGGATGAGGATGCGTGGAAACACTACCAGTCCTTGTACGATGAGATGAATGCTGTTGCATCGAAGGAGTGGCCTCGCGGCATTCCAGTTCCATCAACCGTATCCACATTTCAAATTTTCCTCCGTAGCGTCCCTGTGACAATCGGAGGTGATACGGCGAATGACGAGCCTGTCGAGGAAGATATCGATAATGTAGCGCAAGCGCTGGACCAAGTTTGGAGCCGTCTATGGGCCAGCCTTCTTAGGTTCACGGCCCGCGATGAAACACAATCGACAGGTTAGAATCCAAGTGAGTTGCATGGCCGTGCGGTGTCCGAATGTGTGCAGTATTAAATCCCCGCAGTCGCTACCGCACTACCTCCTCCCTTGATCAAAGACCTACGATGCGGAGACACACCGTGCAAGCCGCTTCGATCTGTCAACGATGGTACGCCACGTGTATGACGTGTGGTGATTCCGAATGACTCGCCACGAATACAAACCCTGGCGCGTGGGACCGCCGCGTCGTAAGAAGCGCAAGCCGGCGCCGGGGTTGTGTTTTTCTCGCTCCTGTATCTCGGCAAGGCGGGGATGAAAGCACGCGAAGAAGCGATGAACGCGGTCAAGCGCGACCAGACGAACGACCGATCGATGTATCACTCGCACATGGAACGCCAGCACAAGGATCTGCAGCAGATCCACTACTACCAGCAGAAGACCTACGAGAAAATGGAGGCGATACTGGATGAGCTTCGCAGTGCCGCTTCAAGATCGGATGGTTGAACGTATCGTATCACACATGTTCAACTCGTCAACGGGCAACACAATCCGGCCTCACCCGTTTCATCCCATGCTCCGGTCCCTTGTTTACTGACTCAGTATCTGCGGCCTTTCGGTGTGGGTACCGGAGATTGTACTTCCATCGTCGAGCTGGAGATCGACTGTGTACACCGCCTGCGCGATACGGTTGTAACCTGCGGATGTAAAATCGTACTCCACTCGCAACACCGCGGTCACAAGACGGTACTTTGTGAGTCGCGCGACGGTGTTGTGCAGCGTGGTGGAGACGCTCTGTGCCAGCGTGATATTTCTTTCGATATCGAGTTCTCTCGGAACATGGGCGCACGTATACAAATCCAACTCAATTGTCATCGCCCCCATTTCACGTGCGAGGTACGCTACGTGAACCGCCGACACCGCGTACTGCTGCGCGGCGTTGTGTGCGAATCCCCGTATCAATGATTTTTTCGACATACACCCCCACTACCTATACCAGCAGGCGCTGGTTTGTAGAATCATCTCCGGCGGCATCACTGCGTGCCTCTCGCTGGCTCACAGTAAAAAGCCAGCTCCTTAAGGGACCGCCATCGTCGGTTATTAACGGATCCATCTACGGTTTTCCTTTGCTCCTCTTGCAAGGACATCTTCCGACACGCAATAATACGTAACACACCCGATACCTCACACCCCCACCTTTCAACACCGCGGCGGAATGAACGGGCACAGTTCACTCCGCCGCAGCTTGTATTTCGTACACCATCGTTCTCCCCTGTCGCTGGTGATTCTCCCTGGTACAGGATTGAAACCCGGGCGCGGGGCGCCTACGGGACGATCACAGCCGCGGGCACGGGATTCGGCGTCGCGTTCCCGTTGCCTGTTGTTGCAGAACCCGTTCCAAGCGCGGCACCGTTGCCGGGGCTTGCGCCCGCCGGTGTTGCCGTCGCACCGTTGCCGGTGTGTACGGCGCCTGCAACCACATCCGAGCCGTTAGGTGTGGGTGTGGCGTTTCCGGTTGCCGCCGCACCCGCACCATTGCCGTTCCCGTTCACGGGTGCGGCACTCTCGCCATTGCTTTTACGCCGTACACCGAGTGACTTGGTGACACGGAGTTGGTGGTAGTTGTTGTAAAAGGCCTCGTCGGTGTTGCGATAATGTTCGATCATGCCGTCGAGTTCCTCGCTGAGCAGCCGGTCGGTATTCAGAATAAGCGACTGCAAATCGTTGCGAGCAGTCTTTCGATCCGCGAGACTGCTTTCCCGTGTGCCCATCGCCTTGCCGAAGTTCACAACAGCAAGGCGGAAGGACTCGAGGGCCGCCTCGTCCACGCCGTATTTGCCGAGTTCGCCTGCGTGTTGTGTCACCTCATCAAGAAACAGACGCGCGCGGGTAAGCAACTCCGTGTCCCGAAGCCCCCGGAGTGCCCATTTTTCGGTTGAGACTCTGGCATCCATTTCGAGCAGACCCGCACGGCGTGCGTAGATACGCACCGAGGCACCGATACGGATCATAAAATCGATAAGCTGCTCTTCAGCAAGCACCTTGACATCCGTCTTGCCCGCGGTGACACCTGCCTGTACTTCCGCCGCCCTTTCAATCGAGGCGACATTTTTGTTGAAGAGCGAAACGATTTCCTCGCAGGCAGGGATCTTTCCAACGATCGCCGCATGCCGTTGAAGATAGTCCTGCAGACTGCGGTACATCGCGAGGCGATTGAGTTGTTGAGAATTCATACATGCTCCATGTTTGAATGAATTGTCGGTGGCCGGCCGCCATGTCTGATCTGGATTTTCCAGCTTGTGCAGACTTTACCATTACACTCCTCAAACAGGGAAAATGTTCCCAAAAATGTGAAAATATTTTCAGTGCGGCATGTTATTCATTAACAAGATTTTAGCTGCATCCGACCCCTTTCCCCTCCCTCCGGCCGGTGTTTTTTTTTCATTTTTTTTCTTGTCGCTCCCCGCTTTTGCAATTTTTCGAAGAAAACCTTCCATTTGGAACTGTGAAACGTCCATTCGGAAACCTCACACAGCCATTTGGAACTGCGAAACATCCATTTGGAACTGCGAAACATCCATTTGGAACTGCGAAACATCCATTTGGAACTGCGAAACATCCATTTGGAACTGCGAAACGTCCATTTGGAGCTGTGAAACGTCCATTTGGAACTGCGAAACGTCCATTTGGAACTGCAAAACATCCATTTGGAAATGCGAAACATCCATTTGGAGACCACAGACATCCAGGTCGGAATCGCAAACAACTATTGCGCGATCGCAAAACACCTTTCCTCGGGTAAAGCTTTTAACACGGGTGAAGGGTATCGCGGTATGGGCTACGTCTGTGAAATCAAACTGCGGGTGTTAATGTCTCGAGACACGTATGCCTGTGTCGGAAGTGCCAGGCACCAGTACCTACGCCTACGGCGCTGCGTCGGGTAAACTACTCCCCACTCGCACCTCCCCACTCCCTACTCCGCCGCACCACTCACTTTTTCCCGAAAGACGGCGGGTGTGCGAACAAGTGTGCTTGTGGCGAAGTCGAAGAAGACAATTCCGGTTTTGACGTGTGCGACGTCGCGGCCGCTGCTGATGTCGACCATGCGGAAATACACGTCGCAGCCGACTCGTGTAAAATCGGCGACGGCGACGTCGACGCGCAGGCGTTCACCCTGGAATGCCTGGGTCTTGTACACTACCGCCGCGTCACTCATGACAATGCCGGCGCCGCCGGTGTCGAATTCGCTGAAGCCGTATGAGGCGAGGAAACGGATGCGCGCCTCGTGTGCCAGCGAGAGAACGGAATCGTTCCCGAGATGCCCCGCGTAGTTGACGTCGCTTACACGCACGCTGATCTCGGTGCTGAACGGAAAGTACTCTGGGAGTTCGATTCTGACACGGGGCATGGATGTTTCCTCGGTTGCGGTGAATAAAGACGGGGGCCTCACGGACTCCCGGTAAAAATACGCGGGCGCCGCGTATGGATCACGCGACGCCCGCTTCGGTGTTGATGGCGCCGAGGCGCGGATCAGAGGGCTTCGGCGTTGGCGGCGAGATAGGACGCAACACCGTCGGCGGTGTCGATCATGCCGCTGTCGCCCTTCTGCCAGCCGGCGGGACACACTTCGCCGTATTCCTCGTGGTGCTGCAATGCGTCCACCATACGGAGCATCTCGTCCACATTCCGGCCGAGCGGAAGATTGTTAATTACCTGATGCTGCACGACGCCGTCCTTGTCGATAAGGAAGGAGGCGCGGAAGGCGACACCGTCGGCGTTCTCCACGCCGTAATCGCGCGTGATGCTGTGCGACTTGTCGGCGACCAGCGGGAACTTCACCGCGCCGATGCCGCCCTGTTCTGCCGGCGTGTTGCGCCAGGCGAAGTGCGTGTACTGGGAATCGATCGACACACCGACAACTTCCACACCGCGCTTCCTGAACTCTTCCACGCGATGATCATGCGCGATGATTTCCGTCGGACACACGAAGGTGAAATCGAGCGGCCAGAAGAAAAGCACCACGTACTTGCCGCGGAGATCGGAGAGACGGAACGCGTCGACGATGCTGCCGTCGGGCATAACCGCGGGGGCTGTGAAATCGGGAGCCGTTTTTGCAACGAGAACACTCATGGACAAAGACCTTGATTTGGTTGTGGTGAAAGGATGATGGATCATTCTCTGGACCACATAACACAAAACCAGGCCGCAAGGTTCACACGGCGGAACGGCCGCGTACTACCGCGAAAGACCGGTGAGATACAACGTGCGGTACGACGGATCCTGCCACACGGCGAGCAGCGCGCGAAGGTCGGCGTACTGCTCGGGCGGTACGGGCGACACCATCAGCAGCAGCGTCCGCGCCACCACAACACCCTCGGCATTCGCGCGCACAACGCAGCGCACTTCACCGACGTTGTTGCTCACGTTCTGTTCGCGGGGAATCGAGGCCAACGCGGTGTTGGGCGGAATGCGCAGCAGAACTTTCGACTCGTAACGGCCGCGGTTTCCGACATCGATGGGCGTGCGGCGCTGCTCGAGACCGAGGTTGACGTGCAGGTCGTCGACACCCGCGGGAAGCTGCGGCATGCTGATCGCCGCGAGGCCGTCGCGCGCTTCGAGGGGACGTGTCGACGTGATCAGCACCTGGGCCGCCGTGGGCCGCTGCTGCCGCGCACCGTCCTTGTCCTCCGTCACTTTGACACCCTGCACACAGGAGGCCATCGCGCGTTTCAACTGCGTGGTCCTGCGCGCCGGATCCATCTCGCTCGAGAATACTCCGCCGTAATCACACACTACGGTCCCCGACACAATTCCATCCTCGGCGATGGCCGCGCGGAAATCGAGCGCGACGCGGTTCTCGGTGCGCGGTCCGCGTACGCCCGGAGGTGCGGGCGCACCGCTGAGCGCAAAGAGCGCCTTCCCGGATAGGCGGTACGGGATCTTGTCGTATTGCGCCGCGCCGGGATCGAGCAAAAGCGGTTCCTCAGTGCCGGGCAGGCGCACGAGCACGGCCGCGTTGTTCCATGCGTGCGGCGCCTGACGCGGCAGTCCGGGTCCGACCAATACCGCGTCGGCATCAAAACCCACGGCCCGTATCAAGGCGGCCAGAAGTATGGCACGGTCGAGTGTGCTGCCCACGTTGCGCTCGAAGGTCTGCTGAGCGGTCTGCGCCTGATAGCCGATATATCCTAGATCGCCGCTCATCGTGCCCACCGTGTTCTCGACGTGGGCGCGAAGGGCGAAGGCCTTCTGTGTTGCATCGGAAGCGTTCGCCGTGAGGGAGGTGGCGAGCGCGCGGGCAGCTTCGTTGAGTGTGTAGGAGGGATTGATGTGCGTCCGTACGGCCTCCTCGGTGGTGGTCGCGAAGGTGAGTACAGGGAGCACCTGCTCCATTCCGGGCTGCTGCGTTTCAACCGGCATCATGGCGACGTTCGGGAAGGTCCAGGTCAACACATTGGCCTGGCCGTCCTTCGATGTGACGGGAGCCGTGGTGTCGCGCGCGAGATCGGTGTACAGGGTCTGCCCCGCGGGAAATTTCACGCGGACGGTGAAGCGGCGGATCGGCGAGCGGTCGCCGATAAGAACGCGGGCCGAGAGCCCGGGCAGAAAACCCTTCTTTGTTGTGATCGTGTAGGCGAGATGCGCAACGCTGCCGCGCTCGAGTCCAGTGTGTGTCACCACCATTTCGCGGAGGTGCATGTACGGCGCGGCATTGGCCGCGAAGCCGGGCAGCACTTCGTTAAAGGCGTTGAAGGGAGCTTTGACGTCGCGTCCGTCGGCCATACGTGTGGACGCGTCGGTGATCTTGAGCGTCTGCCACGCGGGATTGTACACGATGAAGGTCTCGCCGTAGGCGCGGTTGAAGGCAAACGAGGTGAGGTAGCGGAGATGGTGCTCGTAACGGTACACGATGGTTCCATCGTCCTGCAGCGTGTATTCGTGCTGCACGTCGACGTATTCCGCATCGGCGTCGGGCGCGGTCTTCTGCGCACTGAGCGGAAGGGCGAGCACCGCGGCGAGGAAGGCGGCTGTTGCGAGTGTGCGCGCAATATTTTTCATGTGGGATTCCATTCGGCCTAGTTCTGGGTGTATCGGTCAGCGTGAAAGGAGGACGGGTTGCGCCATGAAGCTCAACCGCGATGTCAGCGCGGCGCGGAAGGCGGGCCAGTCGCCCGCATCATACAGCCGCTTCTCCATTCGATGCGTGGCACGCACGGTGAGGGTTTTTCCCGCGAGTGTGTACGCCGCCTCGAAGGCGGCCGCGGGACTCTTGACGGCCGCTGGTGCCGCGGGCGCCGCGACAGTCCACCCCGACGGCAACGTTACCTTCTCCGACACCTCCACCAGTTTCGAACATCGTGTGCGGAAGCCGTATTTACGCACGGCGATACTGGTATCGAGCGCAAGCTCGGCACTCATCACGCCGTCGGTAAACGGATTGCGCGCAAGGAGCGGGACAAAACGGATCTTGTCGGTGCCGACCACGGCGTAGCCGGGAATGCGGTACTTTACACGCAGCCGCATCGGCTGGCTCAGATCGCCCGGATCCACCATGGTCTGCTCGAGTATCTCCGCGCGCGGCGAAACCTCGTACATCACACGCGGGAGGTATTCCTTCCATGATGATTGATAACTGCGTGTGAAGGCGCGACGGATATTCGCGTCGGATTGCCCGTCGGCCTCCAGCGTAAACTCTCCTTCGAGTGTGCCCTCATCGTCGAGCCGCGAGCTGCCGTTCAATTTCCAGTAATGATTCTCCGCGGGTGACACGGGCGTGGTCATGATGTCGGCGCCGCCGGGTATGCCGAGAAGGAATTCCTGCTGCTGCTCGGCGCTCGACCACATCTCGCGCACGCCGGGTATCCACGTCGGATCGAGCAGCATCCATGCTCCGTTTTTCCGCTTCACCGCGGCCACGCTGTGGTTGAACTGATCCGCGGGGATGCGGTCGATGCGTGATCCGGCCATGGTCATCGCGGGATACGACTCGAAACCCGCCGCGCGCAGCATCGCCACGAGGATGCCGGCCTTGTCCTTGCACACGCCGCAGCGGTCGAGCAGTGTCATCGATCCGGGATGCAGGGTGTAGCCCTCGCCCGGACCCATCGAGATGCCCGAATATCGGATCTCTTCCGCGGCCCAGTGATTGAGGATGGAGATCTTTTTCAATTCGTCGGTCACACCCTTTAACAGGCGGTCGGTGACGGCCTGTATCTCCGGGGTCACCTCGAAGCTTTTAAAATCCTCGTTGACCTTGTTGAACCAGACCGACTTTGCGTACCAGTCGGGCGAGGTCGAGAGCAGAAGTTTCGGCGCGACGTCGGATGCCGCCACCATGTTGCGTTCCTCCGCGAAGGGGGTGATGTTTTTCTTCCAGAACGTATGAACGACCTTGTCGGGGACGGTGTAGAGGCCGGCCGTCGGATGCAGCGCGTCCTCGTCGGTCTTCGCCTGCGCACCGGCCGGATTCACGTCCACTTTCACACGATAATTTTTTTCCGGAGGGAAATGGACGGCCGAGCCGAGTTCGCCGTTGTACACTTCGTACTGCAGCGGCTTGTCGCGCGGCACCGCGATGCGGTACACCTTTTCGAGCATGGGAAGGGAACTCCAGAATTCCACGATGTCGTAGAAGTGTCCCTTCATCGGCGGGATGAAGCGGCTGTCGTCGTCGCCTTCCGCCAGCAGCGCGTAGGTGAATCCCTTGCGGAAGACGAGGGTCTCGACCGCGTCGCCGGGTTCGAGGCGGCCGACATCCACGAGCTTTTCGCGGGCGCCCCAGTAGATGGCGCGGGCCGGGGCCGGATAATCGATGACACGCTCGCGCGGCACCGTCTCCACGCGTCCGTCCTTGCGATACACACGCACGAGCAGCACATCGACGGCCGCCGACAGCGGATCGTAGCCGAAGCTGATGCCGCGCATTTCCTTCGCGCCCGCGGCGGTGAGCACCTTGGTGAAACGGTGCATGCGCACGTAGCTGAGCCCCGTCTCTTTCACATCGACATCGGTGCTGTCGTAGATGACAAGCTGCTGCGCGTTCGGGTACATATCCGCGCCGCCTGCCGCGCGCAGCAGGGCGAGGTTGCGGTCCGGCGTCTGCGCCGTTGCGCCCGTTACGCAGGCGATAAGCAGCGCTGCCGCGCTGACGAGGAGGGAGAAACGTCGTCTCATGTCTGGCCGTATTGTGACTGTGGGAGATTCGCGAGCGGCGCCGGCGGGAATACGGCCGGCAGCGCGAAAAATACAACCTTTTTGCACGACACACAGCGCCACGCTCACCATGCCGCGCCGTGTTTTTGGGCTGCACTTCGGGCCGGACCGGCATTCTTGGCTTTTGAGAGAACCGCTTCGTACTTTTGTTCGATATTTTCAGATCAGACACGGGCGTGATAGCACCATACACGAGATACAGACGACGGATTTTCGAATCCGCACACAGGCGTGCTGCGCGCGCGGGCAGACGTTTCGCGGCGGCGTTATTGCCGTTGCTGCTCTGCACCGGCGCCGGCTTGCAGTCGTGCAACCTCGTCGAGCGCGGCAACACCGCGACGGCCGACAGCTCCGGCGCGGAACTTCCCGAGGTGGACACCGACGCATTGCGCGAGGCGCTTCGCGGCATGCTCGTGGCGCCGGACGACAGCACGAATCCGCTTCCCTCCTCCTTTGCGCACTACGGCGTGATGTACCGGCATTACATCACGACCGAGTTGAATCCGGTATGGACCGCCTCCTTTGCGGCGCCCGCGCCGATGGACACGCTGCTGCACTTTCTCGAGGCCGCGCACGAGCACGGGCTGCACCCGTCCCTGTATGGCGTGACACAGTTGCGCGAACTGCGCAAACGTTTTCTTGCCAGCACTGCCGCGGGTGGTGACGGCGATTACCGGACACTCGCGAAGCTCGAGCTTGCACTGTCGGACGCCGCCCTGTCGTACGCCTCGCACATGCAGTACGGCGCACTCGATCCGCGCTCCGTCTTTCCGAACGACTATTTCCATGCCGTGCGCGAACGCCGCATCGACGACGCCGTTCTCCGCTCGGGCGCGGGCCTCGGCGCCTATCTTCGTTCACTCGAACCGCGCGACGCGCGCTACGGACAGTTGATCGCGGCACTGCGCCGCGTGCGGGCCTTACAGCGCACCGGACCTGTGACACCCATCACCTTCCCCGGTTCAAAGATAGAACCCGGCCAGCAATCCGCCCTGCTCGGACAGATCGAACGGCGCATCAAGTACCTCTCGCAACTGCGCCTCGACGAGACGCAGCCGCTGCCCGAACAGCAGTTCACGAGCAAGTTCGACGCGGCCGGGTACTCACGCTACGATTCCGTGCTTGCCGACAAGGTGAAGGAATTCCAACGCACGTACGGTCTGCTCGACGACGGCGTGCTGGGCGATCGCTCGTTCAAGGCAATGAACCTCACGCATGAGGAGCGCATACGCGGCATAGAACTGGCCATGGAACGTATGCGCTGGCTGCGTATGCCCGACAGCGGCAAATACGTGCGTGTCAACGTCCCTGAATTCTATCTCTACGCGGTCGAGAACGGCGCGACGCGCATCCGCATGAAGGTGTGCGTGGGCATGCGCTATTCCGTATACGTCAAAGGGCAGCCGGGGAAGAATTATCAGACGCCGATGGTGTCGGGACTCATGCATTACATCGTACTGAATCCTACCTGGAGCGTGCCCCCGAGCATCGCAACACGCGAGACGTATTATCAGGCGTTGAAGGACTCGACCTACCTGCGTCGCCACGGCTACAAGGTTCTGATGAACAACAGCGAAGTGGATCCGACCTCGATCCGCTGGCGCGACTACAAGCCCGACAAACTGCCCTTCCGTTTTGTGCAACGCCCCGGCGAGGGCAATGCGCTCGGCCGCATCAAATTTGTCTTCGACAACGATTTCGACATCTACCTGCACGACACGCCCAAGCGCCGGCCCTTCACCTTCGCGTCGCGCACCGTGAGCCACGGCTGCATCCGCATCGAGGAACCCCTGCGTATGCTCGACTTTGTGCTGACAACACACAAAACCTGGCCGCCGCAGGCAGTGTTGAACTATCTGGATGTGGACCGTACAACCAAGTGGATCACGCTCGATTCGAAGATCCCCGTTTACGTCGACTACACCACCACCTGGGTGGACGAGCGCGGGGTGATACAATTCCGCGACGACGTGTACGGCAAGGATAAACGTATCGCCGCAGCGATGGACCGCCGCCTCGCCGCCGTGCAGACGCAGCGCTGAACACCACCCCGGCGCATAAGCCGCCGGACGTACACTATCTCCCGAGGTGCGCTAGTGCGGCCGCTGCCGGTGCAGCAGCCGTGAGACGGATCGATCGACAAGGAAAAGCAGCAGCAGCGCGGGAAGGACGAGCAGAAAGATCGCTCCTGTGGATCCTGTCGATTCCGGACGCACGGGTTTCACGATGCTTTTCATCGTGGATAAAAATGTCTCGATCCACGACGACACATACGCGTTGGTTTCGTTGAGAACCGTTGTCACGATGCCACTGTCCTGCACGGGTTCCGTCGTTGCGAAAACATAGATGGTGAAAACAAGGGCCGATACGAGGAGCACACCCAGGCCCACGTTTCCCGCCGTCCATTCGACGAGGCGTTCGCTGCGTTTCGCGGGCATGGCGGGAGTGAGAGTTGCGAGCATCCGGTCCATTGAATCCGCCGGCAGGGAGGCGGACAGCGCACGGCGCGAGACGTCTTGTATCGATCTCTGCAATGCCACCTCCCGCGTGCACGCGGCACAGGCGCGAAGATGCTCACGTAACAGTTCCGCCGATCCGGACTCGAGTCTATCGTCGAGGTAGTCGAGAATGTCGCGCAGTGTGGGATGTTTCATGGTTTCAACTTACACACATGAGATGATGGTTTCATCACCGGTTCTTGAATCGATGGTGTCGCGCATCTGAGGCGCGGCTGTGTCGGCGGCGGTGGCGCGCGGAGAATCGTGATAGCGCGCGAGCACCGCTTCACGCAGCAAGGCGCGCGCGCGAAAGAGGCGGTTCTTCACGGTGCCCAGGGGAAGTTCCGTGATCGAGACAATCTCGTCGTAACTTTGTTCCTCGAGAAGAAAGAGGGTGAGGATCAGCGCACTTGCGGGCGGCAACGCCTCGATCTCTGCTCGGACGATACGATCGAGTTCCTCGCCCTCGGCGATGCCGTCGGGCAGATTTCCGGGCGCTGTGAACGTTTCGAGGACCGGCGGATCGTCGGTCGCGTACACCAGCGGGATGCCCCGGCGTTGCGCGGCGGTCACCGACACATTGTAGACGATACGATAGAACCACGTCGCAAAACTCGATTTCCATTCGAAGCGCTCGAGGGACCGGAACACACGCAGGAACGCATCCTGCACGGCCTCCTCGGCATCCTCGCGATTGCGCAGGATACGAATCGCGAGTGCGAAACCGCGGTCCGCATACCGGCGCACGAGTTCCGCGCCGGCGCGATGGTCGCCGGAAATCGTACTGCGGACGATATCCTTGTCGGACTGGCTTCTCAATACTCTGCGTCCATCCTTCGACGTGCCGGCGGCGGTTCAGGTCCTTTGAGGTGACATGGGTCCATGAACCGGACGCGGGACATTCGAATCTACTGATTGCCTTCCTGCGTTCCCGATTTTTTATTGGCAATGAAGTAGAAGAGGACCAGGGCCATGCCGCCACAGAGGAAGATACAGGGCGCGATGAATTCTCTCACGCTGTAGATGTTGTCGAGCTGCATGCCGCAGAGAATGCCGATGCCGATGAAGAAGGCGAGCAGGCCCCACTTGAGATTGGTGAACGGATTGACACGGAACATCTGCGGTGCGAACAGTTCCTTGTACGCGAGCGGGTCGAGCGATTTGTCGATAATGGCCATACGCTCCTTGTGCCGCGTCTCCAGGAATTTCCACAGCACCACTGCGATGGAGGCGAACATAAAAATGGGGATGATTTCTTCAGCCATGACGGTCTCTCCTGCCGGATAAGAAAAACTTGTGTTGTCTCATACGGCATTAGACCGGAAAGTTGAGTACAGGGTTTCACAATCCCGCGCGACAGCGCCGCGCCGCGTTGCCCCGCGCGTCTTCCCATCGTATCTTTCAGCTTCCACCGCAGAACATCGCGAAGCACGGCCGAAAACGCGCCGCCGCTTCGGCCACCTCACCTTTCCGAACACGACCATGTTGGAATACAGGAATTACATCGGCGGGGCTTTTGTGCCCGCCCTCTCCGGCGCTTGCATCGATGTCGTGGAACCCGCCACGGGCGCCGTGTACGCCACAGTGCCGCGCTCGGACGCGGCGGATGTCGACGCCGCAGTACGGGCAGCCGCCGCGGCCTTTCCCACCTGGGTGGGCGCGGGCGCACGCGCACGCTCGGACGTGATGCTGCGCATCGCGGCAATGCTCGACGAACGGCGCGAGGAGTTTGCGCAGGCCGAATCACGCGACAACGGCAAACCCGTCGCCCTCGCGCGCCGCGTCGACATTCCCCGCGCGGCTCTCAACATGCACTTCTTCGCGACGGCCATCCTTCACAACAGCGACGAGGCGCACGACAGCGACAGCTCGGCCATCAACGTCACACTGCGCGAACCCGTGGGAGTGGCGGGCTGTATCTCGCCGTGGAATCTGCCTCTGTACCTGTTCACGTGGAAAATCGCCCCCGCACTCGCGGCCGGCAACTGCGTGGTTGCAAAACCCTCCGAGCTGACACCCGTCACCGCCGCGATGTTCGGGCAGGTCTGTATCGACGCCGGACTGCCTCCCGGCGTGCTCAATATCGTGCATGGGTACGGCCACGAAGTGGGTGCTGCCATTACGTCACATCCCGGCATCCCGGCCATCTCGTTCACCGGCGGAACAGTGACAGGGGCGCAGATCGCGCGCACGGCCGCGCCGATGTTCAAGAAACTCTCGCTGGAACTCGGCGGAAAAAATCCCACCGTGATCTGCGCGGATTGTGATTTCGAAACCATGCTCGACACCGTCGTGCGCTCGTCGTTCTCGAATCAGGGCGAGATATGCTTGTGCGGCTCGCGTCTGCTTGTCGAGCGGTCCGTGTACGAGCGCTTCCGCGAGGCCTTTGTCCGGCGCGTCGCCGCGTTGCGTATCGGTGATCCGCTCGACACACACACCGAGCAGGGCGCCGTGGTGTCGGCCGGACACCGCGATAAAATCCTGTCGTACATCGACCTCGCGCGCAGCGAAGGGGGCACCGTGCTCTGCGGCGGCCATACCGTGACACCGGAAGGACGTTGCGCAGACGGCTACTTCGTGGCTCCGACCGTCATCGAGGGACTCGGACCATCCTGCCGCGCGAATCAAGAGGAGATATTCGGTCCCGTGGTCACCCTGCAGCCCTTCGAGAGTGACGAGGAGGCGTTACACCTTGCAAACGACTCGGGATACGGTCTCGCCGCGTCGGTATGGACGCGCGACATCGGCCGCGCACAGCGCTTCGCCCGCGGCATCCATTGCGGCATCGTCTGGGTGAACTGCTGGATGCTGCGCGATCTTCGCACACCTTTCGGCGGCATGAAACAGTCCGGCGTCGGTCGTGAAGGCGGCTGGGAAGCGTTGAAGTTTTTTACTGAAGCGAAGAATGTGTGTTTTGCGACGGCTGCGGGGTGAAAGTGGAAGGGGGAAGGGGGAAGGGGGAAAGTTGAAGGTGGAAAGTGGAAAGTAGAAAGAAGAAAGTGGCATGTAGAAAGTGGAAGGTGGAAGGTGCGCGCAGTTGGAACTACAGGATGAAAAACCAATGAATGATGACAGCATAATTCGATCGGGGCAGGCGCCGGAGCCGGTGGGTTTGTATCCGCATGCACGGCGTGTGGGGAATCTTCTGTTCCTATCCGGGGTTGGTCCGCGTGTGCGCGGGTCGAAGGAAATTCCGGGTGTGCAGCTCGACGCCGATGGGAACATCGTGTCCTACGACATCGAGGCGCAGTGCCGTTCGGTGTTTGCGAATGTGCGCGCGGTGCTCGAGGATGCGGGCGCCACGTGGGACTCGCTTGTGGATGTGACCGTGTTCCTCACCAACATGAAGGACGATTTCCCCGCCTATAACCGGATCTACGCCGAGTATTTCCGCGACAATCAACCCTGCCGCACCACCGTCGAGATCAACGCCCTCCCCACCCCCATCGCCATCGAATTAAAATGCATCGCCGTACTTGATGAGAAATAATTTTCCACAGGAGAAACGGAGGAAGGGAGACTTTTTTCTTTGAACCACCCCGCCCATCTCCTTTCTCCACTCTACCAGCTACCCATCTACAATCTACCATCTACCATCTACCCATCCACCACCTACCTTCGAAGGCCCATGTACTCCCTCAACGGCATACATTTCAAACAGTGGATCGACGAACACCGTCATCTCCTCAAGCCGCCTGTCGGCAACATCACCGTCTTCAACAATGCCGAGTTCATCGTCATGGTAGTGGGCGGACCCAACAGCCGGAAGGACTATCACTACAACGAAGGCGAGGAATTCTTCTATCAGCTCGAAGGCGATATCACGGTGAAGATCATCGACAACGGGACGCCGCGCGATGTGCAGATACGCGAGGGGGAGATTTTCCTGCTGCCCGCGCGTGTGCCGCATTCACCGCAGCGCGGACCCGGCACGATAGGCCTGGTGATTGAACGCAAGCGGCTCGAGGGCGAACTTGACGGCTTCCACTGGTACTGTGAATCGTGCAACACCAAGTTGTACGAGGAATATTTTCCGCTCGAGAACATTGTGACACAATTCCCTCCCATCATGGAGCGATTCTACTCTTCCGTCGAGCTGCGCACCTGCCGCAGTTGCGGCACAGTGCTGCAGCCGCCCGTGCCGGTCGGTTCATGACCGTCGACGTCCACACACACATACTGCCGCCGGACTGGCCCGACCTCAAGGCCCGGTACGGCTACGGCGGCTTCGTGCAGCTCGAGCATCACGGGCCGGGCTGCGCGCACATGCTCCTCGACGGAAAACACTTCCGCACCATCGAGGCGAATTCATGGGATCCCGCCGCGCGGCTCGTTGATTGCGCGCGAACGGCGGTGGACGTGCAGGTGTTGTCGACCGTGCCGGTGATGTTCAGCTACTGGGCGCGGCCCGACGACGCCCTCGATCTTTCGAAACTGTTGAACGATCACATCGCGTCGGTGGTGGCCGAGCATCCTCGACGTTTCATCGGACTCGGCACCGTGCCGTTACAATCGGCATCACACGCGATCGCCGAACTCGAGCGCTGCGTGCGCGAACTCGGACTGGCGGGCATAGAAATCGGCTCTCACGTGAACGAGTGGAATCTCGACGATCCCGCGCTGTTCCCCGTCTTTGAAGCCGCGGCCGATCTTGGCGCGGCCGTCTTTGTCCATCCGTGGGACATGATGGGTCAGGACAGGATGCGGCGGTACTGGCTGCCGTGGCTCGTCGGCATGCCCGCCGAAACATCGCTCGCGATCTGCTCGATGATTTTCGGCGGTGTGCTCGAACGCCTGCCCGCGCTGCGCGTGGCCTTCGCGCATGGCGGCGGCTCCTTTCCGGCGACACTCGGCCGCATAGAACACGGCTTCCGGGTGAGGCCCGATCTCTGCGCGGTCGACAACACCGTGAATCCGCGCGAGTATCTCGGGCGGATCTGGTTCGATTCGCTCGTCCACGATCCCGACATGCTGCGACATCTCGTCCGACTGGCCGGAGAAGATTACGTGATATTGGGGTCCGATTATCCGTTTCCCCTCGGCGAAGCGGAGCCCGGCGCGCTCATCCGCTCGATCGACGACATGCCTCCGCGTGTGAAGGACAAGCTTCTGGCGGACAACGCCTTCGCCTGGCTCGGCCTCGACGGCGCGCCCTATCGCGCGCAGCACACGGTGCAGCGGCCATGATAATCTCGTTCACCATAGCCGGTGCCGCCTGCGCCGCCGATCTCGGGTCTCCCCTGCACATTTCCATTCCGCTGGATTTCCGCGGCGCGCAGCCGGGTGCATACGGCGCGCCACCCGCGCGCGCCGAGGTGCTGCGCGCGGGCGCCATGGTGGGCGACACGCGCGAGGGCGGGAGCTGCAACGTCGAGTCGTACACGTTCATGCCGCATTGCAACGGCACACACACCGAATGTATCGGCCACATCGTCGACGAGCGGCTCTCGGTGCACACACTGCTGCGCGACACCCTGCTGCCCGCGACCCTGATCAGCGTTGCGCCCATTTCGCCGCGGGAGAACGACGAGACCACGGGCCTCGACATACAGCCGGGCGACACACACATCACCGCCGCGATGCTGCGCGCCGCGCTGGGACGGGCCGAGCCCGGTTTCCTGGACGCGCTCGTGATACGCACACTTCCGAACGGGGCGGACAAGGTCACGCGCGACTGGAGCGTCGTTCCCGCGCCCTTCTTCACACACGATGCGATGGAGTTCATCGCGGCGTCGGGTGTGTCGCATCTGCTGGTCGACATCCCTTCGCTCGACCGGGCCGACGACGGCGGCCGCCTCGCCGCGCATCGCATCTTCTGGAACATGCCCGCCGCGCAGCACACGCTGCAGCCCGGCGCGGCGGCCGCGCGCACGGTCACCGAATTCATCCACGTGCCCGACGAAATTGCCGACGGGGCGTATCTGCTCAATCTGCAATGCGCGCCCTTTGCCACGGACGCGGCGCCCAGCAGGCCCGTCCTGTTCACCGTCCATTTCCTCCGAGACTGAACCATGCACATTCCCATCGAAGAACTCGATGCGCGCGATCCACTCGCGGCGTTCCGCGCGCGTTTCGCCTTCCCGACACTCGACGACGGATCCCTTGCCGTGTACCTGTGCGGCAATTCGCTCGGACTACAGCCGCTCAGCGTGCGGCGCTTCATCGACCGCGAACTCGACGACTGGGCGCGGCACGGCGTGGAAGGGCATTTCCGCGCGCACACGCCGTGGGTGTCGTATCACGAGTCGCTGACCACGTCGACCGCGCTGCTCGTGGGCGCGCTCCCCTCGGAAGTTGTGGTGATGAACAGTCTGACCGTGAACCTGCATCTGCTTCTGGTCAGTTTCTACCGTCCCACACCCGCGCGACACAAGATCGCGATCGAACACATGGCCTTTCCGTCGGACCGGTACGCGGCCGCGTCGCAGCTCGCCTTTCACGGGTTTGATCCACAGAACGGCCTGATAGAGATCGCCGCACACGACGGCGGCGACATCATTCCCACGAGCGACATACTCGAGCTGATCGAACGGCGCGGCGACGAGATCGCCCTGCTGCTGCTTGGAGGAGTGAATTACTACAGCGGACAGTTCTTTGAACTCGGACTCATCGCCGAGGCCGCGCGCGCGAAGGGCATCACCGTCGGTTTCGACCTCGCACACGCCGTCGGCAATGTGCCGCTCGCGCTGCACGAGTGGGGTCCGGATTTTGCCGTCTGGTGTTCCTATAAATATCTCAACGCCGGCCCCGGCGCGCCCGGCGGCGCCTTTGTGCATCAGCGGCACGGTACGGCCGCGGACCTGCCGCGCTTCGCGGGTTGGTGGGGACACGACAAGGCCACACGTTTTGCGATGGGACCGGACTTCCACCCGATACCGGGCGCGGAGGGCTGGCAGCTCAGCAACGCACCGGTGCTCGGCATGGCGGCGCTGCGCGCGTCGATGCAGATATTCGACGAGGCCGGCATCGACGCGCTGCGTGTCAAAAGCGCCGCCCTCACTGGCGCGCTCGACACCCTGCTGCGTTCCCGACCGCACGCGGACTGGGACATCATCACGCCGGCGGATCCCCTTCAGCGCGGCGCGCAATTGTCGATCCGTGTGCGTCGCAACGGGCGCGAGGTGTTCAACGCGCTCGCCGCGCAGGGCGTGATCTGCGACTGGCGCGAGCCCGACGTGATACGCGTCGCGCCCGCGCCGCTGTACAACAGCTTCTACGACGTCCTGCGTTTTGCAGGCCTCTTCCACGCGGAGTTTCACGCGAAGCCGTGATCCGCCATCCCGTCACCAACACGACGTTTCTCCCATGACACTCACACGCAACAGCGGCCACGTCATACTTGTCGGCGCCGGACTCGCAGGGTCCCTTCTCGCCGTCTATCTCGCAAAGCGCGGGTTCCGCATCGACATGTACGAGCGCAGGCCCGACATGCGCCGGACGCGCATTAGCGCGGGCCGTTCGATCAATCTCGCGCTGTCGGTGCGCGGCATTCACGCGCTCCGCGAAGTGGGCCTGTACGCGGGCATCGAGCCGATCCTCATCCCCATGCGCGGCCGCATGCTGCACAGCGTCGCGGGAGAGCAGACCTTTTCGCCGTACGGACAGCGGGAGCACGAAGTGATCAATTCCGTCTCGCGCGCCGAGCTGAACATGCGCCTGATGGATCTGGCCGAGGAACACGACAACGTGCGCATCCATTTCAACACACGCTGCACGGGCATCGATCTTTCGACGGGCACCGTGTTGTTCCGCAACGAAGGCACCGGAGGCGACTTCACGGCCGCGGCCGACACGGTGATCGGCACCGACGGATCCGCTTCGGCGATACGCCTCGAGATGCAGCAGCGCGGCCGTTTCAACTACAGCCAATCCTATCTCGAACACGGGTACAAGGAACTCGCAATTCCGCCCGACGCGCAGGGCGGCTTCCGACTCGATCACAACGCGCTGCACATATGGCCGCGCGGGAGTTACATGCTGATCGCGTTGCCGAACACCGACCGCAGTTTCACCTGCACGCTGTTCCTGCCCTTTGCGGGCGAGACCGGATTCGACGCGCTTGCGACGCCCGACACCGCGCGTGTCTTTTTTGCGCGCGACTTCCCCGACGCGCTCGCGATGATGCCCACCTTCGAAAGCGACTGGGCCGCGAATCCCGCGAGCGCGCTGGTGACCGTGCGCTCCGCACCCTGGCACGCGGGCGGCACGGCCGCCTTGCTCGGCGACGCGGCGCACGCGATAGTGCCGTTCTTCGGCCAGGGCATGAACTGCGCGTTCGAGGACTGTTCGGCGCTCGCCGCCTGCGTCGACATACACGGCGCGGACTGGTCGCGCGTGTACGCCGAGTACGAGGAGCGCCGCAGGGACAATGCCAACGCCATTGCCGACCTCGCGCTCGAGAACTTTGTCGAAATGCGCGACACCGTCGCCGATCCGCGTTTCCCCTTGCTCAAGGAGGCCAATCTCACGCTCGAACGGCGGCATCCCGGGCACTTCATTCCGAAGTACTCGATGGTCTCGTTCCATCGCATCCCCTACGCCGTCGCGCTGGAACGCGGGCGCATACAGGATCGTATCCTCGACGAAGTGACCGCCGATGCGCGCAACGTCGCCGACATCGACTGGGCGCGCGCAGACCGGCTCGTCACGACCCTGCTGCCGCCCTTCCCCGCAACCACACTCTGATTTCATTCCACTTCCGCCCGAGATTCCCCATGGACAAGCCCTATCCGCCCGTGTATTACGCCGAGTATCTCAAACTCGAGCAATTACTCGGCGCACAGTCTCCCAAGAGCGCAGAATACGGCGCTCCCGCGCACGACGAGATGTTGTTCATCATCGTGCATCAGGCGTACGAACTGTGGTTCAAACAGATCCTGCACGAGATGGGATCGGTGATCGATCTTTTCGCCGGCGACACCGTCGACGAAAAGGTGCTCGGCACGGCCGTGTCGCGCCTGCACCGCATCGTCGAGATACAGAAAGTGATCATCGATCAATTACGCGTGCTCGAGACGATGACGCCGATGGACTTCCTCGATTTCCGCGACTACCTCTTTCCCGCCTCGGGATTCCAGAGCGTACAATTCCGTCTCGTCGAAATCGCTTTCGGACTCAAGGCCGAACAGCGCCTGCTGTACAATCAGTTCGCCTACCACACGCGTGTTTCGCCCGAGCATCAGGAATTGCTCAAACGCGCGGAGTCGCAGCCCTCGCTGTACGATCTGCTCGAGCGCTGGCTCGAACGCACACCATTTCTGGACGCGGGCGACTACTCGTTCTGGCAGGAATACCGCGGCGCCGTCCACGCGATGCTCGACGGCGACCGCGCGGTGATCGCGGGCAACACAACACTGACCGAGCTCGAGAAGCGCGTGCAGTTCGAGGAACTCGACGCCACCGCGGCACGCTTCAACGCCCTGTTCGAGGAGCCCCTGCACGAGGAGTTGCGGCAGTCGGGCAAGCGCCGGCTTTCGCACCGCGCCACGCAGGCGGCGCTCTTCATCGTGCTGTACCGCGACCAGCCCATACTGCAGCTCCCCTACCGCCTGCTCGCGGGCCTCATCGACGTCGACGAGATGTTCACCACGTGGCGGTACCGTCACGCGCTGATGGTGCACCGTATGATCGGCACCAAGATCGGCACGGGCGGGAGTTCCGGATATCACTATCTGAAATCCACCGCCGAGAACCACCGCGTGTACACCGATCTGATCGACCTGTCCACCTACATCATTCCGCGCGCCGCGCTGCCCGCGCTGAGCGCCGACATGGAACGGCGCCTCGGATTCGCGGCCGGATACTGAGCCGCGCGTGGACGGCGACAAACCCCGGCGCGCCATCGCGGCGGTAGCGGCGGAACTGTACCGCGTACTGCGCAAGACACCGCAGCCGCTCGACGACACCGCGGCCGCGCTGCTGCACGGGAAAAAGACACTTTCGTCCGAAGATCGCGAGGCGGCATCCTGGCTCGCCTTCGCGGCGCTGCGCCTGCGCCACTGCATCGAGGCGCTCGAATCCGCAGCGACAACCGACATGCCCGAGGAGCGCGGCGCCATTCATGCCGCACTCGCGCTCGCGCTCGAAATCGACGTTCCGGGGGCCGATGCCGTGGCGCGGCGCGCCGAGTTTTCGGGCGCCGACACAACATCCATGCACGAACGGACGCGGGAGGTGTACCGCGCGCTTGCACAGCGTGTTGCGGAACGCCTGGACGCCGCGTCGCCGGTCGACGAGGAAACCCTCGGCGTGTACGCGGCCTATGCCTCGTGTCCCTCGTGGATATTGGCGGAGTGGAGTACGCGGAGCGGCGGCTGGCCCGCGGCGGTGGCTTTGGGCGCCTCCCTGCGCCTGCCCGCTGGCGTGGCCCTGCGCGTGAACACACGTCACATGACACGCGGCGAACTGCGCGCGCGGCTCGCCGCTGACGGTGTCGAGACAATCGAATCCGCGCTGTCGCCGGCCGGACTCGTGCTCGCGCGCCGCGCGCGTCTTACGGGCTCACCGCTCTACGAGGAAGGCGCCTTTGAAATTCAGGACATCGGCAGTCAGCTTATCGGATACGCCCTCGATCCGCGCCCCGGCATGTCGGTGTACGACGCCTGCGCGGGCGCGGGAGGCAAGACCCTGCATCTGGCCGACCTCATGGGCGACGAGGGCTTCATCCGCGCCGCCGACATCGAACGACAGCGCCTCCAGTCGCTGACACGCCGCGCCGCGCGCTGCGCGCTGACATCGATCGAAACGGTTCTCACACGTCCCGGCAGCGCCCCGCGGGACGAACATGCACGATTCGATGCAGTCCTCGTGGACGCTCCCTGTTCGGGCACCGGCACGGCGCGCCGCAATCCCGCGGTAAAATGGCGCGTCTCGCCGAAACAACTCGCGCGCCTCGCCGCGACGCAGCGCGCGATTCTCGAGGATGCCGCGCGCGCCGTCTCTCCCGGCGGCACTCTCGTGTACGCAACCTGTTCGCTGATGCCCGACGAAAACGAGCGCGTCGTCGCCGCCTTCCTCGAGGCGAATCCCGCATTTGCACCCGCGCCGCTCGCGCCCGCCTTCGCCCGGCATGGCGTCACGTCGTTGACGGACGACACGGCACACATGCTGCAGCTCACACCATCGGAACACGGCACCGACGGCTTCTTCATCGCCCGCCTGCGGCGGCGTGACAACCATTCCTGACACCGGAATTCACAACCATGGCACAGAAAACTTTCCGCATACTCCCCGCGCTTTGTATCACGGCATCATTCGTCGCGGGCTGCGCGGGGCAGCGGCCCAATGGCGAGGAGATTTTCCTCACCGGCCGCAACGCCGCGGGTCTGGCGATCGAGAGCGATCTCGACCGCAGCGAACTAGCAGATCCCGCGATGCAGATCGCCTGCGCAACCTGCCACGGCGACGACCGCGCGGGTCGTTCACAACCGATACCCGCACTCGGGCCCTTCACCGCGCCTGCCATCACGCCGGCCGACCTTGCGGCACCGACCGAGCGCCGTCCCGCCTATACACGCGCCACGCTGCGCGCGGCAATCACCGAGGGACGCAATCCGGCGGGAAAAGGACTGCATTATCCGATGCCGCGGTGGAACATCGCGGACCCGGATCTCGCGGATCTTGTCGCCTGGCTTCTGCCCGACACGGAGCGCTGATTAGGCGCCGCGGGCGCGGAAGTGGCGCGAGTCGCCCCATTCTCCGTACCCGATTTCCTCGTCGATGTCGAGGATGCGCGACTCTAGGCAGCTCACACAATCGTCCGCGTTTTCGTCGGTGCAGGGTTTGTTGTCGTAGAGCTGGTACGAGGGCCTGTACATCGTGTCCGTGACGTTCGGCATGATGATGTTTGCGCCCGCCTTCAGGCCCATCTCGCGGCCGAAGGGCTTCAACGCCTGCAGCGCGGTGGTCGCGGCGATGTTCACGTCGCGCAGCGCAACACGTGTCACGGCGATCATCCGGATGGCGAGCCGATACGGATCCATATCGATGGGAAACGAGGCCGGGGGCTCATCCGCCAGCGGCGTGTTGCTGCTGGGCAGATACGGTCCCATGCCGATCATGTCGACGTCGGTCTCACGGAAAAAGAGAATGTCGCGCGCAAGATCCTCGTAGGTCTGGAATGGAAGACGTATCATCACGCCGGTCCCGACCTGATAGCCGCAGTGTTTGAGCAGCGCAAGACATTGCCTGCGCTTCTCGAAGTTGTGATCCGCTGGATGCAGGCGGCGGTAGAGTTCCGGGCTCGACGTCTCGATACGCAGCAGGTAGCGATGCGCGCCGGCCGCGAACCAGCGGCGGTACGTTTCCTCGCTCTGCTCACCCAACGAAAGGGTGATGCCGAGGGCGCCGTCACTCCGCTGTTTGATCTTTGCGATGATATCCTCGATGAAATCGACGAAGTGTGCGTCGCTGCGTTCACCCGATTGCAGCACAATCGATCCATACCGGTTCCGAAACGCAAAATCGGCGGCTGCAAGGATCTCGGCTTCCTTCATCATGTACCGCTCCACCGAGCGATTGCTTTTGCGGATGCCGCAGTAGAGGCAGTCCTTCACGCAGATGTTGCTGACCTCGATGAGTCCGCGGAAAAACACTTTTCTGCCGATGATCCGCTCCTTGATGCGGTACGCGCCAGCGAGCAACGACCGTTCGGCCTCCTCGTCGCGCATCGTCAACAGAAAACACACATCATCGAAACCGGGCGCCTTCCCCTCTTCCGCTTCACGCAGAATCGCCTCGACACGTTTTATTTCATCCGACATCCGTCATCACCGCTGATTACACATACCACGCGGATGACATTCCAGCATCCGCCACACGACGTGTAATGTAACACTTTCCCGGCGCACAGTACACGTAACACGTTGCACGTTACACGTGACACGCGCGCGGTGGAAGGTAGCAAAGTAGCAAGGTGGCAATGTGGAATGGCCTCCCGCTGCACGTCACGCTTCGACTCCCCACTCCCTACTCCCTACTCCCCCGTCCCTCGTCCCCCGTCCCCCGTCCCCGTCCCCCGTCTCCCGTCCCTCGTCCCTCGTCCCCCGTCCCTCGTCTTCCCACCTTTGGTACAAACATCGGCACCTTCCCCCTGTACCGCACATACACATCACCGAATTCCGCCAGCAGTTTTTTTTCTTCCAGCATGGCACCGACAATAAGATACACGAGAAACACGATCCGCACCGCGAGATTGACATCCGTGATATCCCCGGCAAAAATCATCAGCAGCATACCGGCGCTGTAATAGGGATGCCGCACGCGCGCGAGGATGCCGCGGGTGTGAAACGGCTGCACGGCGTCCTCGCGACCGTGTCGCTGCGCGGCGATCTGCGAGAAACCGAAAAAATGTGCGTTGTCGTGGACACGCGCACCCGCCGCGAGCAGGTACACCGCCGCGGCGATGGCGAACCACGAGACAAGTATCCACGGCTGTGCCCATGTAAAAAGTGTGTGCGCTTCGGCGTGACGGAGACAGAGTAACAGCGGGAGCAGCGAGACGAGACTGAACAGATTGTACAGGAGGCGGTACCACGCAAAGAGAGCCCCGAAGCGGCGCCGTGCATAGGCGGTGACGCGCGGAGTAATCAGCACGCTGTGCGCGGCGCACCACAGCGCCGCGAGTATCGCGATCTCAGCAACCGGACTCACTTGCCGCCCGGCTTTTTTACGCCGGACCTGTGCATCGTGAAAACCATCTTCTTCAAAACATTGCCCTCCTCGTCCTGCAGCAGACGTGTCAAGGTCCATGCGTTTTGGCCGTTCCAATCGAGGGTGAACGTCTCGCCGAGGCCGTCCGAATCTTTCACGCTGCCCGTCCAGTGCGCGCCCTTGCACTGTCGCGTTCCCCAGCGCGTGACGCCGGTGCTGCTGAAAGAATAGAGCGCGTGTGTCGACTCGCCCGCCGTGCGTGCAAACTCACGCTCCTCAAACAGCACCAGTGCGCGTTTTGCATCCTGCCACACGCTCACCTCGCTTACCATGTACGCACCCTGCAAATCCCAAGAGCAGCGCACATCGCAGGGATAGTCCCTCCCGTCGTTTTCACAGACGCCCTGCCAGCTTCCCTCGAATTGCGCGAGAAGCGGGTCGCGGCGCTCCTGTTCCTGGGCGCGTGTAAAACTTGGTAGGATGAGAACAAGGAGGACAGGCAACAGAATCATCCTGGATACCATAGGTGAAATTCCTCGATGTTGGTGTTTCACGGATTCGGTTTGTGCTCTGCCCCGCGTGCGAGCCAGGAGCCGCGCGTCGCGACGCACACCTTCGAACGCAGGCTCACGCATCCGGGATCTCGACGGACGGCACCAGCAGCGAGCCGTTTTCGACGAGATAGGCGCTGGCATCCGCGGGAAGTGTTGCCGCAGCCTGGTCGAGTGCTTCCTGCAGCGTTTCACAGGGTGTCATGCCCATGCGGCGGACCTCGCC
Organism: Ignavibacteriota bacterium; assembly: GCA_016218045.1. NCBI lineage: Bacteria > Pseudomonadati > Ignavibacteriota > Ignavibacteriota bacterium. Next base: position 190,392 of record JACRFB010000031.1, on the reverse strand, counting down.
ATGCGGGAGAGTGCTGACAAGATACACGCGGAACCGTTCCGCCTTGTCGCGCATGGCGACGGCGGTGTGCGCGTTCATCGTGTAGCCCGCGTCTATCGCCTCGGCGAGCCGCTCATGCGGCACGTCGAACCAAGGCAGGAAGGATGTGTTGCCGATGCCCTCGCTGCAGGCGGCGAGACAGATGATGGAGCCGCCGGGCTTTGTGATGTAGGACGCGCGGTGCAGGGTTTTATGACTCTGAATAAAATTCACGTCCTTAGGCGCGCCGCCGCAGCTCGTGATGGTGATGTCGGAATATTCGGACACTGTCGTCCGATACAGTGCATCCACGCGCGCACGCGCCGCGGCGTGTACCTCGGCGACTCCGCCGCACAGAGCGTCGATGATGCGGCCATCGGGACCGAGCAGGGCCGTAAACGCCCTCGACGGCGGCATGAAACGCAGCGTGTCCATGATGTCGTCGGCCACCGGATTGCCTTCGAAGGATCCGTCACGGCAGGCGGTATGAAAGCGGGCATCCGCTGTCAACGTGCGCCGGTGATTCTGCACCGCGGTATCGTAGGCCGCCACGCCGGGCACAAAAAGTTTGGCTCCGCCACCGTATCCCGCGAAGTAATGATGGACCACGGTACCCGTGGCAATAATCCGCTCGGCCTCGGCGGCGATGCGGTTCACTGATACGCGTGTGCCGTAACGCGTGCGTCCGACCTCGACCATGGATTGTCCGTCGCGGCAGTCGTGGTCTGCAACGCGGTACCGCGCGAATATCCCGTCTCCGAGTATGGCGCGTTGTTCGGCCTCGCTCTGCCGCCTGTGTGTTCCGCAGGCAAAGAGCAGGGTCGTGGCGTCGACGGGCACCCCCGCCGCGTGCACACGCGCGAGCAGTGCCGGCAGGAAGACCTCGCTGCGGCACAGGCGCGTATGATCAGAAATGAGGACGGTGACTCCGCCCGCGCCTTCGAGGAAAACCGCGAGGTCGTCCTGTGCCGCGTCGAGCGCAGCGGTAACGACCGCGGCTTCGGACCGCTCCCCTCGAGGAGGAGCGATCCGAAGCCGTTGTAGCCGCCATCCGGCGGGAGGACGCGCCTGCTGGACCGCGGTGCCGAAACGAAGTTCGATCACCGTCGGACTGCGCCGCTAGTCGATACGGAGGGCCGGACGGATCGTAAGCACACCCTTGCGGAAGCCGAGTATGCGCTTGAAATCGCCCACGTAAATCATCGCGCCGCGGATACGAACCGTACGCGGCGACACGAAGCCCTTGATCGTGATCGGATCGATACGCTCGACAAAACTGCCGTCGGTGGTATAATGGAACACGACGCCCGCTCCGGGATCGGCCACGTACACGTCGCCGGTCGAAGGATCAACGGCCGCATCCATCGGCGCGACCAGATTCTCCTTGATCACGCGCTTCACCGACATGTCGCCCGCGTCCAGAATCTGCACCTGCGCATTGCCGAAGTCGGCCACGTACAACATGCCGGCGTTGAAGAAGATGTTGCGCGGATCCTTGAACAACCCCGCGGCCTTGGCAGCGACGAAGGAACCCTTCTTGTCGTACACCTTGATGCCGGCCGCATCGAGCACGTACACACCCGCGGGCCCGACTGCAACGGCGCGCGGATCGTTCAGCTCGGAGGCGAGTGTCGCGGCGACCACGCCGTCCTTGTTGAAGACATGCACACATTTCTTGTTTCCGTCAACGACGTAGAGCGTGCGGTCGTCGTCCACACACAGCCCGAGCGGCAGCATGGGCGAACCGGGCGTATTGTATTCATTGGCGTATTTGCCGATGCTGGTGAGGCGCTGCACGATGCCGACGAGGGGATTCGAAATGAATATCGCGTCGTCGAGCATGGTCATGTAGCTGAGATTGTCGAGCTGCGTGGTATTCGACTTCTGATAGAAGGTCGGCGCATCGGGCTTGCCCTTGCCGAGCAGTTTGAACGAATCAAAATACACCTGCGACTTGCGCGCGAAGAGCCCGCTGTGTCCGCTGATGAAACGGAGTTCCTCGAGGGCGTATTCCTTGTCCTGCACGTACACGCGGTAGTTCTTCTGCATCTGATCCACTTCGACGCGCACTGTCACAAAATCCTGCGGCTGAATAAAATCGACGACGCGTGTCTCGACGTATTTGCCGTAGAAGTCCATGTAACCAGTCGAGATCGTGCTGCCCGACAGATACACGACGTGGCTGTTGGGCAGTGCCGAGGGGGATTCGGCGCAGAAGATGAGTCCGGCGCCGCTGCCATGCAGGCGCGCCTCGATCGAATACGGTTTGGTGCGCATCAGGATCTGCCCATGCAGAAGGGCGTACTCGCCGGGTCCGCCCGACACGGTGGCGCCTTTTTCCGTGACCGACCACTTGCCCGCGGCGGGCGCCCATTTTGCGCCCAGCTCGCCCGGCTGGAAATCGTCAACGATCCACCCCTCGGCGGCCGGAGTGTTCTGCGCCATCAAAGCCGGCGCGAGGAGCAGGAGGGTCAAAAGCACGGAGAAGGAGCGCATGAGGCAACCTCTGAGTTGGGTGGCAGGAAAAAAATCTCAATCAGCAATGTACATAGCAGGTGCGTCGTTCGCAAAAAAGCCATGACGGTTCTTACTCGAACAGGCTCTCGTACAGCGTGATAACACGGCGGACGTTTTTTTGCGCGTCAAAATGTTCTTGTGCAAACAGCGTGCCGTTCGCGCCAAGTCTCCTCGCGCCTTCGGGATCCTCGATAAGCCGGAGCATGGCCGCGGCCAAAGCTGCATCGTCGGAAGGTGGCACGAGCAGTCCCGTTTCCTCGTGTCGGACGAGTTCACGCGGTCCGCCGATGTCGGACGCGATCACGGGCTTGCCCATCGCGGAGGCCTCAATCACAGGCCTCGCGAAGTGTGCGACGGTCGAGGGAAAGACGAGATAATCGGCTGCCGCGAGAAGCTGCGGCACGTCGCGCCGTACGCCGATGAAACGGATCGATGCCGCGGCGGAGGCGGGTATCAGGCGCTCCACGTCGCTCCTGTACTTGCGCGCCCCGCTGAGGGTCGCACGCAGCCCCGGATCGGGCAACTGTCCGGCAATCAGGAACACGGCGTCCTTTTTTGTCTCCAGCACACGCAGCGCTGCGGCCACAAATTCGCGCGTGCCCTTTACGCGGCTCATGCCACCGAGAAACACGGCAACAGGCGCGCCGGGCGCTATGCCGAGTTCGGCGCGTACCGCCGAGCCATCGATGCCCGGATGGAACTGCGTGAAATCGACGAAGTTGTACACGACGTGTATGTTCGGCGCGGGCGTAAGCTGCTCGGCGTCGTAGCGGCATATCGGAATCACGATATCGGTGTTGTGGCGTATCACCGCGCGTACGAGCGCGCGCCGCCAGCCGAAATACCCGCGTGCGAGAGGTTCGCGCACATGCCACACCACCTTGATACCCGCGCGTTTCGCCGCGATGCCGAAAGCCAGAAGCGTCGAGGTGTTCAGATGCACGATGTCGCAGGGATGACTCTGCAGCCAGCGCCGCGCGCGGTCGATCGCAAATGGCAGATGCACGAGCCGCGCGAGAATTTTGGGCCATTGCCACCAGGGATACCACAGCACATTGGTATGGCTGAAATCGCGCACGCCGCGCAGCACCTCGGTCTCGATGCCCTCGCGACGGTACATCTCGCTCGCCTCACTTTCGTGCAGGCAGAGGACCGAGGGCGTGTATGCGTCGTGGTCGAGGCCGCGGATGAGATAGAGCAGACTGAGCGGCGCGCCGCCTATGCCCTTGCCGTGATGCACGTAGACGATGCGCCGCGTGTCGGCCATAGTTGCGCCGGCCTGTCCGGAGTCCGTGCCGGGATCCGCTATCCGACCCAGGCGAAACGCGCCGTGAAATGCCGGAGCATCGGTGCCTCGTACGTGAGCCGCAGGCCCTTCAGACTCTCGCGCCGCTGGAACACGTGTTCGACGACCTCAATGATGTAGTCCACATGGCTCTGCGTGTACACGCGCCGCGGCATCGCGAGCCGTACAAGTTCCATGGGCGGCGCTTCGAAGCTGCCGTCCTCGAGTGTGCGGCCGAACATGACGCTGCCGATTTCGACTGCGCGCACGCCTCCGTCGAGGTACAGCGCGCAGGTGATCGACTGCGCGGGGAACTGCTCGGGCTTGATGTGCGGACAGAAACGCGCCGCGTCAAGATACACCGCGTGGCCGCCGGGCGGCTGCAGTATGGGGATGCCGCGTTCGGTCAGTTTGTTGCCGAGATAGGCCGTGCTGCGGATGCGGTAATGCAGGTAATCCTCATCGAGCACTTCTTCGAGTCCCTGCGCGATGGCCTCGAGATCGCGGCCAGCAAGGCCGCCGTAGGTCGGGAATCCCTCGGTGATGATGAGCAGGTTGCGGCAGTTCTGCGCGAGTTCCCCGTCGTTCATCGCGAGGAAACCGCCGATGTTGACGAGTGCGTCCTTCTTGGCCGACATCGTCAGACCGTCCGCGAACGAGAAAATTTCCTGCGCGATTTCGAGCGGCGTTTTGTCGGCGTAGCCGGGTTCACGCATCTTGATGAAGTAGGCGTTTTCCGCAAAACGGCAGGCGTCGATAAAGAGCGGCAAACCGTATTTGCGGCAGATCTCCTTCGTCGCGCGAATGTTCGCCATCGATACGGGCTGGCCGCCGCCGGAGTTGTTCGTGATCGTGATCATGACCAGCGGGATGTTCTCGGGTCCGTGCTCGCGAATGACATTCTCGAGTTTGACCAGATCCATGTTGCCCTTGAAATCGGCGATCACTTCCGGACGTTTCCCTTCGTCGGTCATGCAGTCGATCGCGCGCGCGCCCGAAAATTCAACGTTTGCGCGCGTGGTGTCGAAGTGGGTGTTGTTCGGAACAACTTTGCCCGGTCCACCCACGATCGAGAACAGGATCTTTTCGGAAGCGCGGCCCTGATGCGTCGGGATGATGTGTTTCATGCCCGTGATTTTGCGGACCATTCCTTCGAAACGGAAGAAGCTCCGCGATCCGGCATATGACTCGTCGCCGTCGAGGATCCCGGCCCACTGTTTCGCGCTCATCGCAGATGTGCCGCTGTCGGTCAGCAGGTCGATCAGCACATCCTGTGCGGGTATCAGAAAGGGATTGAGTCCGGCTTCGTCGAGGATGCGCTCGCGTTCCGCGGCCGAGGTGAAATAGATCGGTTCGACCGACTTGATCTTGAATGGCTCAATGACGGTCTTGATATACGAATCTCTGATCATGGGAAGGTGCTGAAGATTGTGGGAGGAGGGACAGCGCGGCAGGTCGTGCAAGATAGCTGGCCCCGCTGCAAAAGACAAGCCGCGCGCGGGCGCTGCTACGCTTCGAGCTGTTTCTCCTTGCGGCTCTTCTTCTTCGTACCGTCGTCAGAGTAGTAGTAGTAGTTCTGGTAGTAGTACCGATAATAGGAGTAGTAGATCTTGTTTGCGTTGAAGCGGTTCACCACGACGCCGAGCATGCGCGCGTTGTTGGCTTCAAGGCCTTCCTTCGCCTTCTGCAGTCCCAGAATTTTCGTCTGATCGGCCGAAACGACCAGCACGATGCCGTTCGCGTATTTCGATACGACGAGTGTGTCGGCCATCGCGATCACGGGAGGCGAATCGATGAGGATGAAATCGTAGTACTTGCGGACGAGTTCGATGAACTTCTCCATGCGCGCGGATCCGAGAAGCTCGGCGGGATGGCTCGGGATATGACCGCACGGGATAATGTGCAGGCCCGGGACCTTCGTCTTCTTGATGCACTGGTTCACCGGCGTCTCGCCGACGAGGCAGTTCGACAGGCCCGGCTCGCGGTCGACCTCGAAAATGCTGTGCTGCACGGGGCGGCGGAGATCCGCATCGATGAGCAGCACACGCTTCGCGGAATTCGCCGCGCTCACGGCGAGATTCGAGATGGCGGTCGACTTCCCTTCCTTCGGCGCGGGACTCGAAACCACAACCACGATGCTCTGACCGTCCATCGCAAGCGCGCTTTCGATGGAGGTGCGCATCGTGCGGTACGCCTCGCTCGGAGGCGATTGCGGCGCGGTGAAGGCGACAAGCGACTCGTGGCGCTCGAGTTTGTCGGAGGAGCCGAACGAGGGTATGAAGGTAAGGACCGGGATGCCCAGCTTCTCCACGTCTTCCGGATTGCGGATCGTATTGTCGAGATACCGGACGAGAATGGCGACGCCGAGTCCCAGGGCGAGCGCGACCAGGGCGCCGATGAGCATGTTCAACGGACGGTTCGGTTTGACGGGCTTGTTCGGCACGCTGGCGCGGTCGACGATGTCGACATTGCCCATCGTGGTCTGCTCGTTGATCACCGATTCCTGGAATTTCTGATCGAGTGTCGATGTCAGCTTGTCGAAACTCTGGCGGCGGCGTTCGAGACGCGCGAATTCGATGCCCTGCACAGGGATATTCTCGAAGCGGCGGTTCAGCTCGGCGATGGTCTTGTCGAGTCCGCTCAACTTCGCCTTGATGGACTCGATCTCGATTTCCTTCTGGATGATGTCCTGGCGCAACTTGCGCGAGTAATCGAGAGGATTGCTGCTGATATCGCCCGACTGCAGGATGCGCGCGGTCACTTCATTGATTTTGCGCTTCACGTCGGTGTACCGCTTTTGCAGATCCTTCAGTTCCGCCGTCGAATACTGTTCGAGTTCAGGCCTGTTCCGCAGCGCGTTCTTCCTGTTAAATTCGGATTGTTCTATCCGAAGTTCCAGATCGTATTTGTCGGACAGGAGCTGCTTGAGAATCGGGTCGGATCCTTCGGTCAGCTTGGTCGAAAGTGTCGGCTCGACCTCCCTGAATTGTTTTTGAATCTCGCCGAGTATGCGCTGCGAGGCCTCCAGTTCGATACGGGCCTGTTCGCGCTGGGCTTCAAAGCCGCTGAGCTGCTGCACGAGGGCGCTGGACTCCTGGTCCAGATTCACCATCCCGTAGCTTTCCTGGAAATTCTTGAGATCGTTTTCCGCTCCGGTCAGCGAGTCGCGCTTGCGTTCGAGCTGTCCGGAAAGATAGTCGCGCGCCGTGGTGATGTTCTCGCGCGCCGCGTTCAGGTTGCGCTGACGATACGCGTCGACCACGAGGTTCGCGATGAGCGCCGCTTCGGCCGGCGATGTCGACTGCGCGGCCACCTCGATGAAGTCGAGGCCCGAAACCGCCTGCGCGGTGACCTGGCTGCGCACGCGGCCGCGGACCATATCGCGTGTCGCCAACCGCGTCGATGTGTCAAGCCGCGTCAACCCGAGCGACGTCGTGAAATCCTCGAGCCCGAGCGTTCGGATAATTTTACGTATGGTGGACGGCCGCGACTGGGCCCTCAGTATCGGGTATACATCGATATCGGAGCGTTTCGTGGGCGCCAGTGCAAGGAGCTGCCCCGCGACGGAATCCGCGACTTCGTCGCTGCGAATCACTCGGATTTCGTTCGCAATGATCCGTTCGCCGCCCCAGCCGAGATCCTGCGCGCCGAGGCCCTGATAGGCCTGGTAGTTCATCGCGTCGAGCGCGCGCTTCAGGCGAATCGTCGCTCCCGAGGCGTAGATATCGTCCTGCTGTAAGGTGTAGAACCAGGTTGCCGTCACCACCACCACAAAAATCGCGATGATGATCCACCGTCCTTCATAAAGGATGCGGAGGTATTCCTGGAATTGTTTGTTGAATTCGTCTCTGGCGGTCATCGTGTTTTAACGTGGAAAGAATATCGTGAAAATATACTGCGCAGGGGTCCCTGAAACAATTCAGAAGGGCATGCCCTGTGGCATGCCCCCCTGATTACGCAGTACGCGCGGTTACTTCGCGATGTTCAGCACCGCCACGGTGGCGGTGACAAGCGACGAAATCGCCACGACAACCTGGGCGATACGCACGAAGGTATCTACGGCCGACTCCTCCTCGCCGTCAACCAGAATGAGATCGCCCGGAAACAGCAGCAGCTCGTTCGCAACCACGCTCTCGCGCGTCACATTGAGATACTTCGCCAGATCGATCTCGAACACTTCCTTGATCTCGTTTTCCTTGTCGATTCCGCCACGGCGCACGACCTTCACACGCTCGAGGAGCGCGCCTTTGTTGGGTCCGCCGCAGAACGACATGAGTTCGAGGATGTTTGTCTCGTACGGGACGTAGTAGCGGCCGGGGTTTCTGACGAAACCCCAGACGCTCACTTTCAGACCGACGCCCGAACCGTCGGAAAAATTGTAATACGCTCCTCCCTGTCCGCTCTGTGTCGCCGTGCGGGGCGGGATGCCTCCCTCCAGAATCTGCGCATACGCCGGTCCGGAGACGGCGAACACCGCGAGAAGGAGTATGACGATGCGTGTTTTCACTCAGCCTTCCTCTTCCTTCTGGGCCGCGGCTTCCTCGATCAGCTTGTTCATGACGTCGGTCGGCACTTCCTCGTAATGCGAGAAGGAGCGCCGGAACACACCGCGGCCCTGTGTGATCGAGCGCAGTCGCGTCGCATAGGCGAAGAGTTCCGACAGCGGAATTTTTGCGCGGATGACCTGGAAGGGTCCTTCCGATTCCATACCCTGGATTTTGCCGCGATGGCTCGAGATGTCGCCCATCACGTCGCCCATGAATTCGTCGGGCACGGTGACTTCCACCTGATAGATCGGTTCGAGCATGATCGGCGTCGCTTCGGCGACCGCCTTCTTGAAGGCCATCTGCGCGGCGATCTTGAACGCCATTTCGTTCGAGTCGACGGTGTGCTGGCTTCCGTCGTACAGTGTCACTTTCATGTCGATCATCTTGTACCCGGCGACGACGCCGCGGGTCATCTGATCCTGAATGCCCTTGTCGACCGCCGGCACGAACTTGCCACTGATCACGCCGCCCACAATCGCGTCGACGAATTCGTAGCCCTCGCCGCGCGGCTTCGGTTCGAGACGGATGTACACTTCGGCGTACTGGCCCGCGCCGCCCGTCTGCTTCTTGTGCTTGTAGGATACGTCGGCCGACTTGCGAATGGTTTCACGGTACGGGATGCGCGGCGGCTTCAGATCCACTTCCACGCCGAAGCGCTGCTTGAGGCGTTTCATCATCACGTCGAGGTGGATTTCTCCCTGCCCGAGCACGATGGTCTCGTGTGTCTCGGTGTCGACCTGGATGAGGAAGGACGGATCCTCTTCGTGCATCGTGTGGAGGCCGTGCGAGATCTTGTCTTCGTCGCCCTTGGCCTTCGGCTTGATCGCCGCGGAGATCAGCGGTTCGGGGAACACGATCTTCGGCATGCTCACCGGCAGCGTCTTCGACGCGAGCGTGTTGTTGGTGTGTGTGTCCTTCAGCTTCACGACCGCGCCGATGTCGCCCGCGCCGATCTGCGTCACTTCCTTGCGGTCCTTGCCCTTCATCACATAGATCTGATTGATGCGCTCGGGCTTGCCGCTGCTGTGGTTCATGATGTCGAGGCCGGGCATGATCGCGCCGCTGTACACGCGGAACAGCGACAGTTCACCGACATGCTGCTCCGACAGTGTTTTGAACACGAAGGCGACCGTGTCGTTTTTCGCGCCGGCGGTGATGCGCACCTCGCCGCTGCCGTCGGGCTTGGTTGCCATGACATCGCCGCGGAAGAAAGGATGCGGACAGTAGTCGGCGATAAAATCGAGCACGCGCGAAACGCCCACGTTGAGACTTGCCGACACGCAGAAGACCGGGAAGATCGCCCGCGTCGAGAACGAGAGCCGCAGCCCGTCGCGCAGTTCCTCTTCGGTGAGCGTGCCCTGCTCGAAGAAATGGTTCATGAGGTCTTCCGACGACTCGGCCACCTTTTCGACCAGCGCTTCATGCGCGGCGGAGGCGCGCTCCTGAAACTCCGCGGGAATGTCCTTCTCTTCGTAGGAGCCGCTGCCGTCGCCCTTGAAGACGAGCAGCTTCATGCGGATCACATCGATGATCTCGCGGAAGGCGGGGCCCTGTTTCACCGGGAATTGAGTGACGGCCACGTTGAAACCGAAACGGTTCTTCGCCTGCTCCACCACCTTGTCGAAGTCCGCGTGTTCGTTGTCGATCTTGTTCACGACGATCATGACGGGCGTATCGGACTTCTCGGCATATTTCCAGACGAGTTCGCTTCCCACTTCCACGCCTTCGACCGCTTTCAGGAACAGCAGGGCTGAATCGGACACACGCAGACTCGAGAGAACCTCGCCCGCAAAATCGGTATAACCGGGCGTGTCAAGCATGTTAATCTTGACGTCCTTGAACTCCGTCGAGGCGAGTGTGCTGTTGATGGAGATCTGGCGGTCGATTTCGTCCTGATGATAATCGGAGACCGTGCTACCGTCCTCGATGCGCCCGATGCGCGTCACCGCGCCGGTGTTGAGCAACACCGCGTCCATAAAAATCGTCTTGCCGGCTCCGCCGTGTCCGATAAAGGTGATGTTCCTGATGTGATCGCTTGCGTAGTCTTTCAAAGGGTCCTCCGCGGTTGTTCGGGATCATGCCGCAGCCGGCATGTCGAGAGAGATAAGACTTCAAAATTAGTGGTGTGCGGTGTGAGTTCCAAACCCCGCGCTGCGTTCCGTGCCGCGGCACAGGGCTGCCGGGGTAGTGCCCGAGGCACATTGGAATTCGGCGGGACTCGCGGTATATTTCTTGACTTTTCGACGAATCCATGACCGCAGAAATCATTTCCATCGGCGACGAAATCCTCATCGGTCAGGTCGTCAATACCAATGCCGCCTACATCGGGGAGAAGCTGAGCGCCATCGGCGTGCGTGTGCGCCGCTGCAGCGTTGTCGGCGACGATCCGGGCGACATCCTCGACGCCTTCCGCGACGCATGGCAGCGCAGCGATGTGGTGCTTGTGACCGGCGGGCTGGGTCCGACACATGACGACGTGACGCGCGCGGTGGTGACGCAGTTTTTCGACACGTCGCTTGTGTTCTCGCCCGTCGTGTTCGAAGACATTACGGCGATGTTTGCGCGCCTCGGCCGCAAGCTCGGCGAGCAGCACCGCGACCAGGCGATGGTTCCCGCGGCCGCGGCGGTGATGCGCAACGGACACGGCACCGCGCCCGGCAGTCACTTTACTCGCGGCGGAAAACACTTCTTTGTCATGCCCGGCGTGCCCTTCGAGATGAAAGGCATGATGGAGAATGACGTGCTTCCCGCGCTTGCGCAGCGTGTGGACGAGACGCGTGTGGCCTACACCATCCTGACGACGGGCATTCCCGAATCGACACTCGCGGCTCTGCTCGCGGGCGTGAAAACGATGCTCGACAGAAGCGCACTCGCATATCTTCCCTCGCCGCAGGGCGTGCGGCTCCGCATCACATCGATCGATGCCGACGCCGCGGAAGCGCGGCGGCGCGCCGACGAACTGCGCACATTTATCGAGCAGCGCGCGTCGGAGTATATTTTCGGCATGGAAGCCGACACGCTCGAGGCCGCGGTAGGGCGGTTGCTGCGCGAACGCGGCATGACACTCGCGGTGGCGGAATCGTGCACGGGCGGACGCGTCGGGGACCGTCTCACGAACGTGCCCGGGAGCTCGGAGTACTTCGACCGCGGCAGCGTCGTGTACAGCAACGACAGTAAAACCGCGATGCTCGGCGTCGACCCGGCGCTTCTCGAGAGACACGGCGCGGTCAGCGCCGAAACCGCGCGCGCGATGGCTGCGGGCGCGCGCCGCGGCGCCGGAGTCGATATCGCCCTCGCGACCACAGGCATCGCGGGTCCCGGCGGCGGCACACCGGAAAAACCCGTCGGACTTGTATGGATCGCGGTCGCCGATGCGCGCGGCGGCGCAGCACTGCGTTTCCAGTTTGGCAACGACCGGCTGCGCACAAAAGAGCGCACGGCGCAGGCCGCGCTCGACCTCCTCCGCAGACGCCTGTCCGGCCTGCCTCTCCACTCCCCACTCGCGCATCCCGACCCACTGACATGGACGGAAGAATGAACCTCACAACAAACATCATCGACGCGGCCGGCTTCGACCGCATGATCTCGCGGCTCGCGCATGAGATCATCGAACGGAATCACGGCGTCGCAAACGTGGTCGTCATCGGGCTGCGCACACGCGGTGAATTCGTCGCGCAGCGCCTGGCAGCACGGCTCGGCGAAATCGAGAAGACGCAGATTCCCACCGGCGTGCTCGACGTGACGCTGTACCGCGACGACGTGCGGCAGCATCTGCGTCAACCCGAAGTCCACACGACTGCCATTCCCTTCGACATTTCGGAGAAGGACATCGTGCTGGTCGACGACGTGCTGTTCACGGGCCGCACCGTGCGCTCGGCGCTCGACGCGCTGATCGATTTCGGCAGGCCGCGGACCATTCAGCTCGCCGTGCTCGTGGACCGTGGGCACCGCGAACTCCCGATACGCGCCGACTATACGGGCAAGACCATCCCCACGACACGCGGGCAGGAAATCCGCGTGAAACTCCGCGAGGTGGACGACACCGACGGAATAGACCTTGTTTCACGAGAAGACCAATAATCCCGAACGCCATGTCCACTCTGACCATCAATCACCTTCTCGGTCTCGACGGCGTCCCGCGCCAGGATATCGAGCTGATCCTCACGTCGACGGACACCTTCGTGGAAATCCTCGACCGCCCGATCAAGAAAGTGCCCACCCTCCAGGGCAAAACCGTCGTGAACCTGTTCTTCGAGAACAGCACACGTACACGGATTTCCTTCGAGCTTGCGGAGCGGCGGCTTTCGGCCGACGTCGTGAATTTCGCCGCAAGCACCAGCAGCGTGAGCAAGGGCGAGACGCTACTCGACACGGCCCGCAACATCGAGGCCATGAAAGTCGACATGGTCGTCATGCGCCACTCTGCAGCGGGTGCCTGCCACTTTCTGAGTGAGCGCTGCACGTCGCGATTCATCAACGCGGGCGACGGTGCGCACGAACATCCCACGCAGGCCCTGCTCGACATGTACACCATCCGCCGCGCGCTCGGCACGCTCGAGGGCATCAACGTCACCATCATCGGTGACATCCTGCACTCGCGCGTTGCACGCTCGAACATTTTCGGCCTTGTCACGATGGGCGCAAACGTCGCCGTCTGCGCCCCGGCCTCGCTGCTTCCACGCGATGTGGAGCGGCTCGGTGTGCGCGTGTTCCACAAGGTGGACGATGCGCTCGCCTGGAGCGACGCGATCAATGTGCTGCGCATACAGCTCGAACGACAGGCGGGCGGCTATTTCCCCTCGCTGCGCGAGTTTCATGAACTGTACGGCGTGACCGTCGAGCGGCTCGAGCGGCTCGGGAAAGATCTTGTCGTGCTGCATCCCGGCCCCATCAACCGCGGCGTCGAAATCGATTCCGAAGTCGCCGACGGCCCCTCGTCGGTGATTCTCCCGCAGGTGACGAACGGCGTCGCCGTGCGTATGGCCGTCCTTTACCTCCTTGGCACAAAAGCGGAGTAACAATGTCCTCATATCTTTTCAAGAAGGGTCACATCATCGACCCCGCCACCGGTCTCGACACGGTGAAGGACGTCCTTGTCGTCGACGGCGTCATTGCAGCCATTCGCGATGCGATCGACGAGGAGCACGCCGAAGTATTCGACCTTGACGGCATGGTCCTCGCCCCCGGTTTCTGCGACATGCATGTGCACTTCCGCGAGCCGGGACAGGAGTACAAGGAGTCGCTGCAGACGGGCGCACTCTCGGCGGCCGCGGGCGGCTTCACCGCCGTGGCATGTATGCCGAACACCGTTCCGACCATCGACAATGCAGAGACGGCGCTGTACATCCGCACGAAGACGGAACATTTCCCCGTCGAGGTGCTGCCGATCGGCGCGATCACAAAGGGGCGCGAAGGCAAGGAACTCGCGCCCATGGCCGAGCTGCGCGCCGCGGGCGCCGTGGCGTTTTCCGACGACGGCACCTGCGTGAACAACACCAAGCTTCTGCGCATCGCGCTCGAATACGCGGGCATGTTCGATCTGCCGGTGATTCAACACGCGGAGGATCCGTACCTGTTCGCCGGCGGCGTGATGCACGAGGGATTTGTGTCGACCTCCATCGGTCTGCCCGGCATCCCGCGCCTCGCCGAGGACGTGATCGTCGCGCGCGACATCGCCGTGGCGGAATACGTGGACGGCGTGTACCACGTTGCCCATGTCAGCTCCGCCGGCGCGGTGCAGGCGGTGCGTTCCGCGAAGGAGCGCGGGCTCAAGGTCACCTGCGAAGTCACGCCGCATCACTTCACGCTCACCGACGAGCATGTGCGCGGATACAACACCAACACGAAGATGAATCCTCCGCTGCGCACGCGCGACGACGTGATCGCGATGAAGGAGGCATTGCGCGACGGCGTCATCGACGCCATCGCCACCGACCACGCGCCCCACGCCATTTTCGAGAAGGAAGTGGAATACGCGCACGCGCCGTTCGGCATCGTGGGACTCGAGACCGCGATCGGACTGTCGATGACGGAACTCGTGCACACGGGGTACCTGACTGTGTTCGAGCTGATCGAGAAGATGTCGACAAATCCGCGCCGCATCCTGCGGCTTCCGGATATCCGCATCGAGGAAGGCGTGCCCGCGAACTTCACGTTTTTCCATCCCGAGCAGGAGTGGACGGTGGACGCCGCGCAGTTCAAATCGCGGTCAAAAAACACGCCATTCCACGGCATGGTGCTTCGCGGCCGTCCCCGGGGAATCTTCAACCGGCAGCAACTTGTTTGGATAGCTGAATAACACGGTGGTTTTTTTGTACATTTCCGTTCGATTCCCCTCGTACGATACCATTGGAGGATAGCATGAAAGCACTCTTCGCCCTGTCGATGTCCATTCTTCTGATTGCGGGATGCACAAAGCGCGAGCAGTCCGACCCGCAGGCCGGTGCAACGCAGTCGGCCTACACCGACGTGATCGGAAGCAACCGCGGCTACATCGTCGAGAACGCGCAGTTCGCGACCGCGGACGACAAGGCGCTGTTCACCATCGGCGGCAAGTTCGCACTCGCGGCCGGTTCATCGAGCGTCCTAATTCTGCGAGAGCAGGAAAGCGAAAGCCGCCCGGGATACATTCTCGCGCTGCAGTTCCCGACCTTTTCGCCGGGCACGTCGAAGGATTACGGCACCGACCCGCAGGCGGCGCAGTTCTGGCTGCTCGGCACCGCCGACAAGGCCTCGATCGTCGCGCAGACAGGTTCCGTCTCGGGCACCGTGCGTTTCATCAAGAAGGCGCAGTCCACTATCGACCTCGGCCTGAACCGTGAGATCACCGATGGTGTCGGCGATATCGAAGTCGTCGCCTCGGGCATAGCGGTGGAGAAGCTGAAGTTCGATACGTCGAAGAAATTCGCCGCGCGGTTCCAACTGCCGATCATTACGATCGAGGAACTCGCGAAAATCAACCAGCCCTCCTGACGCGCATCCGGCTCTGCCATTCCGCGGGCGTCCCGTCCACGGAACGGCTCACCATGCGCGGGAGCATGCCATGATGGAGTCATCGGGGGGCGTGCGCGTCTCTGTGATCATCGTGAACTACAACGTTCGCGATCTTCTCGAGAACTGCCTGCATTCGCTCGAACCCGCGCTGCGCGGCATCCCGCACGAAGTCTGCATCGTCGACAACAATTCCGACGACGGCAGCGTCGAAATGCTGCGCCAGAAATTTCCGGGCGTACGCCTCATGGCTCAGGACGCGAACCTGGGATTTGCGCGCGCGAACAACGTCGCGCTGCGCGAAGCGCGCGGCGACTTTCTGCTGCTTCTGAATCCCGACACCCTCGTCCAGGAGGACACCGTCTCGACCATGCTCGCGTTTTTCGAAAAGCACGAGCGCGCGGGCATGGCGGGCTGCAAGATCATCACTCCGAAGGGCACGCTCGAACCCGCATGCAGGCGCAGCTTCCCGTCGCCGTGGACCGCCTTCACGAAACTCGCCGGCCTCAGCGCCATGTTTCCCGCTTCGAGACTTTTCGCGCGGTACAATCTCACCTATCTCAACGAGGACGAGACCTACGAGGTGGACGCCATCTCCGGGTCGTTCATGATGCTTCGGCGCGACGTCTATGAAAAGGTGGGCGGACTCGACGAGGGCTACTTCATGTACGGCGAGGACCTCGACTGGTGCTACCGCGTACAGCAGGCCGGTTTCGGCGTGTACTACGTGCATGAAACCAAGATCATTCACTACGGCGGCGAGAGCACCAAGCGCAGCAGCATCGATGCGCAGGCCATCTTTTACGAGGCCATGGACGTTTTTGTGCGCAAGAATCTCAAACCGCCCGCGCCGTATCTGCTGCTGATCACTCTCGGCATCCGGCTCCGCCTGCTCGTTTCGCGCCTCGGCGCCACCGCCGACCGCATCGGCGCGCCGCTGCTCGACGCCGCCACTGCCATGCTCGCGCTGCTTGCCGCAGAATACATCCGCAACGGCGCCCTGTTCTCGTTTCCCGCGTACGCCTATCCCCTGGTGTACATCGTCATGGCCCTCGTCGTGGTGCTCACGCAGCTTGCGGCGGGCACATACACACGCCGCGAATACCTTGCGGTGCGCGCCGCCGTGGGCTCGCTGTTCGGTTTCCTGGTGCTCTCGTCCCTCACGTATTTCTTCCGCGAATACGCGTTCAGCCGCTTCGTGGTGCTGCTCGCGAGCGCGCTGGCCCTCGCGCTGCTCACGGGAAGAAGAATCGTCGCATTGCTCGCGGCGCCACAACGCCGCGCGAGTTTTCTCACGGGCCGGCGCACACTGCTTGTCGGGCTGAGCGAACAGGCGGTCGATATACTGGGCCGGCTTCGCGATTCCGCCACAGGCACCTACGACGTTCTCGGATTGATCGACGTCACGCACAAACGGCTCGGTGAAAACATCGCCGGCGTGGAGGTTGTGGGAAGCATCGAGAACATAGGAAAAATCATCAGCACCCTCAGAATATCCGACGTGATATTTGCACCGGATGTTGTGTCGTATTCCGACATTCTTTCGATTATCAGCCGCGGAAAGGGTCTTTCCGTGCAGTATCGAATCGTTCCCCGCAGCATGGAAGTGATAGTCGGCAAGACCGGCATCGACCAACTGACCGGGGTGCCGCTGGTGGATGTCGAGTATAATCTTCTTCGGCCGTCGAATCGTTTTTTCAAACGGTTTTTCGATATTGCAGGTTCGTTCTTTGGAATCGTGCTGTTCGGACCCGTGGTTGCACTGCTGCCGCGCCCGGAGGGACCGCCCTCGAGCACTTTCCGGGGTTTCGTCCGGGCGCTGCCGTCCGTTTTTACCGGCCGGCGTTCCCTCGTCGGTGTGACGGCCGAATTCTCGAACGGATCCCGGTCGCTGTATCTCGGCAAGGAAGGCCTCGCCGGAATCATTCAGCTTCGCGGCGGGTCTGCCGGACCCGACGAACGGCTCAATCTCGCAATTCAATACGCGCGCAATCACTCGCTGTTCTCCGACGCCGAGATACTCCTGAGAACCTTTGTCACGTACGCAACCCGGCGTTCCCGCGCCCAAGCACACGGAGAATAACACCCCATGGCCAAAACCGTACTCGATTTCGAACGACCGATCGTCGAGCTGGAAAAAAAGATCGAAGAGATGAAAGCGGTGATGCAGGATCTCGAGATCAGCGATGAAATCGCCGCGCTCGAGACGCGCATCGAAGAGCTGCGCCGTTCCGTCTATTCGAATCTCACGCGCTGGCAGAAAGTGCAGCTCGCGCGGCATCCCGACCGGCCGTACACCCTCGACTACATCGGCAAAGTATTTTCCGACTTCGTCGAATTACACGGCGATCGCACCTTCGGCGACGACAAGGCGATAGTGGGCGGCTTTGCCCGGCTCGACGAAATGTCGGTGATGGTGATCGGTCATCAGAAGGGGCGCGACACAAAGAGCAACCTGTACCGCAATTTCGGCATGGCGAATCCCGAGGGATACCGAAAGGCGAAACGGCTCATGGAACTCGCGGCGAAATTCAACAGGCCCGTCATCACGCTCATCGACACTCCGGGTGCCTACCCCGGGCTCGAGGCCGAGGAGCGCGGGCAGGCCGAGGCCATCGCGCGCAATCTCTTCGTCATGTCGCAGCTTCCGGTGCCGATCATCGTCGCGATAATCGGCGAGGGCGCCTCGGGCGGCGCGTTGGGCATTGGCGTGGGCGACCGCATCCTCATGCTCGAAAACACCTGGTACTCGGTCATCGCCCCCGAATCCTGCTCGAGCATTCTGTGGCGCAGTTGGGACTACAAGGAACAGGCGGCCGAGGCGCTCAAACTCACAGCCCCCGATCTGCTCGCCGCGGGGATCATCGATCGTATCGTGCCGGAACCTCTCGGAGGCGCGCACCGCAATCCTTCCGAAGCGGCGATGCTGTTGAAGGACGCGCTGCAGGAGGAGATCGCGCCACTCGTGCGCATGAAGCCCGAGCAGCTCGTGAAGGCGCGCATCAAAAAATTCTCGCGCATGGGTGAATTTGCCGAGTGACCCCATGACGGCCCCGATCATCAGCCGCCACACACTGATCCGGGTTCGGTACGCCGACACCGATCAGATGCAGATCGTGTACAACGGCAAATACCTCGAATACTTCGAGGTGGGCCGCACCGAATTGCTGCGCTCGCTCGGCCTTCCGTACGCGGAACTCGAAAAGACCGGCGCGCGGCTCCCGCTCGTCGACGCGTTCTGCGAATACATCGCCCCCGCCCGCTACGACGATGTTCTCGACATCCGCAGCAGCGTCGAAACGTTCCGTTCACCGCGCCTGCGCATCCATTACGAGATCCGGCGCGAGGACGGCGGCCTGCTGCTCACGCGCGGGTACACCACACACGCGTGGCAGAACATCGAGACCGGACGTATCATCAGACCCCCGCGTTTATTCCTAGAAGCCATGGAATCCGGACTGCCGGAATACTGAAACACTCTCCAACCGGACTGCGTCCCACTGGGAGGGGTACAGTCTCTATATTATAAAACTTTCACAGCACGGCGCGCGATAATGCAATTATTGCATTCCGAATTTCGCTGCATCGTAGCGAAGCAGCGTTTTTGGTATCCTTTTGGGCCATTTGGTAGGAATTACCCTATGCCAAGCTCTCGGCATTGTTCTTGTCCCGTTTTTTGCATCCACAGGATTTGGACGCGTGAATCAGGACAAAGGAACTATGAAATCAACGATACGTAACTCCGTCATTGCCGTGTGTGCGGCCGCAGCGATCTTCGGCTTGGCCTCGTGCTCGGATCCATTCATGCCGGTTCTCCCGAATTGGGATGTGCCGATGAATGTGCCTTTCGCCTCGCAGAAAATCACCGTGCAGGATCTGGTGGCACAGGACACGTCGATCATGATCAACATCGGCCTGGACGGTTCCATCACCGCCACGCTCCGAAGCTGCGTGTACATCGACACGATCAAGTACACGCTGAAGCCCGACGTTGTGGAAAAACTGCGCATCGCCGACAACGGGAAGTTCGTCTTCGAGCTGGAGAACCACCTCCCCGTCGACGCGGTGATAGAGCCGGCTGTGCTTGATGAGAACTACCGGACCTTGTTTGTGCCGAAGCTGGAATCCGGCGACCTGATGCGCGTGGCGCCGGCTGTTGTGGCAGGCAACAACGAAGCCGTGATTCCGGTGAAGTCGCGTATCGAAGTGACACTTGGCAATTCGGATTTCCACAGGATCATCGAAGGGACATACGTGATGGTCCGCCTCACACTATCAACAACGGGAAGGATGCCGGTGACATTGAGCATGGCAGACTTCATCCGCCTGCAGACCTACGCAAAAGTCACCATTACTTCGGACGTGATCCTATAATCCAGGAGAGTCGCAATGAGTCAGGTCGAAAAATCCCTCACCCTCGCCGTTGTCATCTGGCTGGTCACCTTTGTCGCGCTGAGCGCGCTCTAACAGGATCGGTACACAGCCATGCGCAGCCCCAGCAATTCGCCCCGCCATTTTCTCACGGCCGTGTTCTGCGCCGCGCTCATCGGTGCCGCAGGCGCGTCCGCCCAGGATGTCTACGCCCCTGCGCGAGTCGCGGCAGCCGCGTACAGCAACCTGGCAGTGGTGCACGGGGTTGATGCGCTTGGAGTGAATCCGGCCCAGATCGTCCTCCCGAAAGGCAGCACCGTCTCGGTCTCGGTACTGCCGTTTACGTTCAGCGCGGGAATGGACTTCCTCTCGTACGAAACGTATCAGAAGTTCTTCGTCGGTGTTCCGAACAACGGCACGCGCATCCCCTACTATTTGAGCGACGCGGACAAGGCCGAAGTGCTCGGATCCTTCCGCGGCAACGACGGGAGCTTCCACACGAGCACAAGCGCGACACTCTTCGCCGCAACGGTTTCGACGCGGGCAGGGTCCTTCGGTTTCAGCATGCGCGACCGCATCGCGGGCACCGCGATACTTCCGCGCGCCATGGTGGAGTTCCTTCTCGACGGCAACACCCCCGGCCGCACCTTCGACTTCGGCAGCACGCGCATGACCTCGTCCTGGACGCGGGACTATGCGGTCACCTACGCGCAGCGCTTCGCTTTCACGCGGCAGTCGGCGCCGGCGATCTCGTTCGGCGCATCGTTCAAAATCGTACACGGGTTCGGGTATTTCGGACTCGACCGCTTCAACACCTCCTTCACTACGGATCCTGACTCCTTCGTCGTGACGGGCCATGCGGGTATGCACGCGCGGTATGCCGGCACGGAATGGATGGAGCAGGGCAATGTCTTCGCGTACTCGTTGTTCCCGACCCCCGCGGGTACGGGCTTCGGACTCGATCTCGGCTTCATGGCCGACATGACACAATCGATTCGTATTGCCGTCGCGATCAACGACATCGGCAGTGTGGTGTGGAATCGCAATGCGAAGGAAACCGCCGCCGACGAGGATTTTACTCTCAACGACCTGACCACCGGCGACCAGTTCGACGCGATACGCGAGAAGATGAACGGCAAGGAACGTTTGATCGGGTCCTTCACCACACCGCTTCCGACGGCCGTCACACTCTCCGCGGCATTCACCGCGCACCGCTTTCTCGGCGGTCCGCATCCCCTGGTCATGACCATGGCGCTGCGCGAGGGATTCAACTCCGTTCCGGGTAATTCGACTGTCCCCCACGTGAGTATCGGCGCCGAATTCGAGGCCATCGAACAGTTGCCCATGCGTGTCGGCATCGGTCTTGGCGGAAATCTCCCGGCAATGCTGGCTGTGGGTGTCGGGCTCCGCATGGATTCGTTCACGCTCGATGTGGGCACAAGTTCGCTCGACGCGCTTTTTGTCACACCTCACACCTCCGCCTCGTTTGCAGTGACAGGCCGGCTCGATTTCTAACCTCAGCCCCTCCGGCCTTGTTGCGTAGACGCCCCCGCCGCATAGACGCGGCAGGGGCGTCTCCATGTTCATGAACGTGTTCCCGGGGTTTGGTTCTGCCTGGCACGATCGCTACTTTTTGAGATGGTGCTTCACATTCGTCGATTGGCAGCCTGCATCGTGTTCGCGGGATTCATCTGCGGGCAGTGCGTTCACGCGCAGGAACTGCCGCGAACCGACGTCGAGGCACAGACATCAGCCGACTCCCTGCTGCCACGCGTCTGGCGGCCTGTGAGACCGTTCGGCTCGCAGCTCTTCCCCGAATGGCGGCGTCCGAAGATCGGCATCGTGTTGAGCGGCGGCGGTGCGCGGGGCCTGGCGCAGATAGGAGTGCTGAAGGCGCTCGTCGAGGCCGGAATCACGCCCGATGTGGTAGTCGGGACGAGCATCGGGAGCATCATCGGGGGCTTGTTCGCGGCCGGATATCAGATAGATGAGCTCGAAACAGCGATCAAGGCCATAGATTGGGACGAACTGCTCCGATTATCGAACCAGAGCGGAAGGGAGAATCTCTTCATCGATCAGAAGCCGGTATCGGACCGGTCCATTCTCACGCTGCGTTTCGACGGACTGCGGCCCGTGCTCCCCACATCCGTGTCGAACGGACAGCGGCTCACGAATCTTCTGAACGAACTGACACTCAACGCGCCCTACCATTCTCGCGATTTTGACGCGCTCAAAATCCCCTTCCGCGCAGTGGCGACCGACTTGTACAGCGGCCGCCGCGTTGTGCTCGGAAACGGCCCGCTGGCCGAGGCCATACGCGCAAGTGCCACGGTGCCCGTGCTGTACGCGCCCGTGATGCGGGATTCGATGGCGCTCGTCGACGGCGGCATGCAGGCGAATATCCCTGTGGATGTGGCGCGTGAACTGGGCTGCGACATCGTGATAGCGGTGAACACCACCAGTCCTCCGCGCCAGCCCTCGCAGATTACCAATCCCATCGAAACGCTCGACCAGGTGCTGAACGTACTGATGGAACGCAGCAATACCGAACAGCTCCGCCGTGCCGATATCGTGATAGAACCGGCGCTTGGCACCTTGCTGGCGACGGATTTCCAGATGACCGACACGCTCATCATCCGCGGATATCGTTCCGCGACGGAGCGCATCCCGGCCATCATTTCCACTGTGCGCCGGGCAGTGGACACGCTCCTGGCGGAGCGCACGGACGCGGCTCCCGCAACCGTCGTGATGGACGGGGTGACACGAGGCGGAGAGGATACAGGACAAGGGTCCGCACTGGCCGACAGGCTGTTCTCGAAGGCCTTCCGAAATTCCGCGAACCGTATCGACATGCCTGCGGCTTCGATCATCCGCGACATACAGGTCGAGGGCGCGCGGAACGATCACGCGTTGCGTGTCATCGCCGAAACGCAGTCGTCGCTGTATCGTCCC
This sequence comes from Ignavibacteriota bacterium, assembly GCA_016218045.1. NCBI lineage: Bacteria > Pseudomonadati > Ignavibacteriota > Ignavibacteriota bacterium. The sequence continues at coordinate 167,712 of JACRFB010000031.1, read as the reverse complement.
ATGACCGGCTCGCGCGTGCGTCACCTGTGTGAAAACGTCCTGCGGTATTACCGGTCGCTGGGGTACGCGCTGGCTGACGTGACGATTCTCGAGGCCGACACGCTTCGCGGGTCGATATCGCTGCGTGTGCGCGAAGGGACCATCGCGGGAATAGATGTCGTGGGCAACACACGCACGAACCCGGTCGTTATCCTGCGGGAACTGCCCTTCCGCGAGGGGGAAACCTTCCGCGTGCAGGAAGCCCGCGCGGGATTGAACAACCTTGCGGGCCTGGGACTCTTCCACCAGGTTTCGCTCGAGATCCGCGATACGGAGGGGGGTCCGCGTGTGGTCCTGCACGTGGAGGAGCGCTCGTCGCAGGAGCTGCGCGTCGGTGTGCTTGTTGATGCGGAGCGCAACGCCCAGTTCGGAATCGATCTCCGCGACGCGAACATCTTCGGATCGGGCAGCGAACTTACCGGCCTGTTTTTCGGCGGCTTCGACAACCGGCGCTATGAGGGCGTGTACAATACGAACCGCCTTTTTTACACGAACCTGAACATGTCGCTGCACGGCTACTATGATCTGCGGGATTATTCGGTGTATACCGACGCGCCCGTGCAGAAGCCCAACCGATTCGAGCGCGAGCAGATAGCACGTACACGACTGGTGCGGTACGGCGCAAGCGCCACAGCGGGCATGTACGCGGGACGCTTCGGAAACCTGTATGCCACGGCACGTTTCGAGGATCAATCACTCCGCACGATCGACGCAAACACCGCCGAACCGCCGGGCGACGAACAGCAGACGGTGGTTTCGATCACACTCGGGACCACGATCGACACCCGCGATCGTTATCCCTATCCTACACGCGGCATGCACTTCGCCTTCGCGTACACGTCCGCACAGAGCGCCCTCGGCAGCACACGCGCCTTCAGCAAGGTCGCCACATCGTACAGTGTGGTGCTCTCCGACCAGCATGCGGACTGGTCCCTGCAGCCCCGCGTTCTTTTTGGCTACGGCGACCGCACCATGCCACGCGCGGAGGAATTCCGGCTGGGAGGCATGCAGATGTTCCACGGGCTGCGCGAGAATTCGTTCACCGGGCAACAGATATTTGTCGCAAGTTTTGATGCACGCTGGCACATCCCGCTGCGCATCCTTTTCGACAGCTATCTGTCGGTCCGCTACGACATCGGGCGGGTGTGGGAGATACCGGAACAGATCAAGTTCAAGGATCTGCGGCACGGTATCGGCCTGACTGTTGGTCTGGACACGCCCATCGGGCCGGCCGATTTTTCCATAGGCCGCAGCATGATGTTTGTAAAGGGCGCAAACGCGACGTACATGCGGCTGGGGCCCGTACAATTGTCGTTCTCGATCGGAACGGGATTCTGAAAATGAAAGGGCGGCTTGAGGGCCGCCCTGTATTCACACAACATTTCCCGGCGTCAGTTCTTTTCAGACACCGTGCGGAAAAATTCCGTCAGGAGACGCACGCCGACGCCGCTGCCTCCCTTCGGCGCGTAGTCGCTGGCCTCGTCGAGGATGGCGGTTCCCGCGATGTCGAGATGCACCCACGGTACGTCGCCCGTAAACGCCTTCAGGAACGCGGCGGCCGTGATTGCTCCACCCCACCTGCCGCCGATATTTTTCAGGTCGGCGACGTTGCTTTTCAGCATGCTGGAATACTCGTCGTACAGCGGGAGTTCCCACACGCGCTCGGAGGTCTGGTCGCCCGCTGTCCGGAGCTGATCCTTCAATTCATCGCCCGTGCCCATCATGCCCGTTGCATACGAAGCCAGCGCCACGACACAGGCGCCCGTCAATGTCGCAAGGTCGATGATACCCGCGGGTTTGTAGCGCTGCGCATAGATCAGAGCGTCGGCCAGAATCAGGCGCCCCTCGGCGTCGGTGTTGAGCACTTCGACCGAAGTGCCGTTCGAATAGCGGATGATGTCGCCCGGACAGAGCGCCCCGCCGCCCGACATATTGTCGGTCGCGGGAATCAAGGCGACCACACGCACGGGGAGTTTCAGCTTGGCGATAACCTGCATCGTGCCCAGCACCGCGGCGGCGCCCGCCATGTCCATCTTCATCTCTTCCATCGCGGCGGCAGGTTTGATCGACAGTCCGCCCGAATCAAACGTCACGCCCTTCCCCACCAGAACGTAGAGCGGGAGCCGACGCTTCGTCTCGTTGTACTCCATGATGATGAAGCGTGGTTCCTTCTTGCTGCCCTGATTGACGGCGAGCAGGCCCGACATCTTGTGCTGCTCGATTTCCTTGCGGCCGAGCACGACGGCCTTGAACGTGTGTTTCTTCGCGATGGCCGTGGCCTCTTTTGCGAGTGTCTCGGCCGACACTTCGTTCGGCGGCGCATTCGTGAGATTGCGCGCGAGTTCGACGCCGTCGCACACTGTGGCTGCAACATCGATGCCCACTTTGAGACGGCCCTGGAAGCCCTCGTCGGCAGTGACGAACTTGCATTCCTTGATGGGGGTCTTTTTCTCGTCGGGCTGCTTGCTCAGATATTTGTCGAATTTGTACGCGCCAAGAAGTGTGCCCTCGACAACCGCCTGCACCATCGCCTCGAAGGAAATGTGCACGTGTTTTTTGACGATGTCCTCGGTCGGACAATGCACGGCCACCGAGGTGCTCACAAAACGCATGGCATCGCGTACGCCGCGTCCCGCGGCGCGTCTCAGAGCTTCCGCGTGCAGAGCGTCTTTTGTTCCGAGTCCCACAAGAACAAAACGCAATCCGCCGGAGACAAAACTTATAGACTCGCCCGCCTTGCCAAGGAAGTCGCCACGCTCGCGCATGTCGAGTAGCTGAGCTTTGAACGGTGCGCCGGCCGCATCGGCGGCCTTCTTGAACAATATGTCATCATGGACAAAAAACAGAATGTGCACATCCGCTGGAATTCGCTCCGGTGAGCCGTAAAGTCCGGTGCATTTCACCATGGGGGGTCCTCGATCGATGGTTGCGGGGATGCGGGTCGCTGCTGGGCGCCTGAGTCCCTCCGGTGGGAAGACGCAGAATTGTGATGTCGAACAACCGGGTGGCGCGTGACAGGCGCGTGAATGGTAAACAAAGAAATGTAAACATGCAATACAAACGGAACGAAAAGCGGAGGGCCCGCGTCGGATTGTTACTGCCCGTCGAAAAGTTCCTGGAGCCCGCGTCGTACCCGGTCGATAATGTCGGCAACATCGGCGCCGTCGAGGGTCGCGCCGGCGGCGTACCGGTGCCCGCCGCCGCCGAAACGCTGCGCGAGCGGCTGTATAGACACGTCCCCGCGCGAACGGAAACTCACCTTCACTCCGCCGGGCATTTCCGTCACGAGCGCGGTGGCCAGAACACCGCGTATCGAGAGTCCGTAATTCACGATGTTCTCGACATCCTCGATCAAGCCATCCGTCGCATCGAGATCCTCTTTTGTGACGGCGAGCAGTGTGGCGCGTCCATCCGCGAGTGAACGGATTCCGGCCAATACGCGCCCCACAAGACGCGTTCTCCTCATGGGATATTCGTCGTAGATCCGCCGGTACACGTCCTGCGGCTGTACACCCGCGTCGAGCAGCTCCGCGGCGATACGAAACACGCGGGATGTTGTCCTTTCAAAACGGAAGGATCCCGTATCGGTGAGAATGCCCGTGTACAGGGCCTCGGCGATGGCGGGGGTCAGACCCTCCTCCGCTTCGATGAGATCGAAAAGGATTTCAGCGGTCGCACACGCGTCGGACCGAAGGCAGTAGCCATCGGCAAACGGCCGCGGGTCGAGGTGATGATCGATAACAAGGATGCGGATGCCCGCGGATGCGGCCACGTCTGCAATGCGGCCCATGCGTGAAGGGGCGTTCATGTCGACGGCCACGAGCAGATCAGCGCTGCCGAACAGTGCGTCGTGCTGCGCCGGATCGTATTCCTCTATGCCCGCGCCGTCGCGCAAAAAGTGCAGGTTCTCGGGTATCGGCCAATCGACCAGGACGCGCGCCTGCGTGCCCCGTGCGCGGAGAAACAAGGCGAGGGCGCCCGCGCTTCCAAGTGCATCTCCGTCGGGATTCAGATGTGTGGTGATCAACACCGATGCCGCGCCGCGTAATTCCTCGCGCAGGTCGGCAAGCGTCAGCATCGGAATCGAGTCGCCTCCGCGCATGTTACTCCAACTCCGCGAGTTCTTCGGTGAGCAACTGCTTCATGTGAAGCTCGGCGTACTCGCCGCCGAGCGCCACGAGCTGCTCGTGCGTGCCGCTTTCCACAACCGTCCCGTCACGGAGCACGATGATGCGGTCTGCGTGTTTGACTGTGGAGATGCGGTGGCTGATGATGATGCTCGTGCGCTCGCGCATCACCTCGCGGAGACGTCCGAGGATCTCCTCCTCCGTGTGTGTGTCCACCGCCGAAAGCGCGTCGTCGAGAATGAGTATCGCGGGCTTGCGGAGCACGGCTCGGGCCAGACTCACACGCTGTTTCTGTCCGCCCGAAAGCGTGATGCCGCGTTCGCCAAGCACGGTCCCATATCCTTGCGGGAAATCGCGCACATCCTTGTCGATGCGCGACACCCCGGCGGCCCAGGTGACGTCATCCTCCGTCGCGCCGTCGACGCCGTAGGCGATGTTCTCGCGTATGCTTTCGGAGAAGAGGAAGGTTTCCTGCGTGACATACGCGATGTGCCTGCGCAGCACGGCGAGGGGGATGTCGCGCACATCGCGTCCATCGATGGTCAGCGACCCGCCCGTGACATCGTACAGCCGCGGGATGAGGTTTACGAGTGTGCTCTTGCCGCTGCCGGTGTGCCCGATCACCGCGAGAGTCGTCCCACGCGGAATATCGAGATCGATCGAACGGAGCACGTCGCCCGCAGCGTCGTTGTAGCGGAAGCGTACGCCGCGAAATTCGATGCGGCCCTCGAGCGTGCTGATTGTGAGATCCGTGCGATCGGTGTCGCGGATTTCCGGCTCCTCGCTCAATATCTTGTCGATGCGTTTCATGGACGCCGATGCGCGCTGCACGAGGGAAATGACCCATCCCACGGCGATCATCGGCCAGATCAGCATCGATACATACATCATGAACTGGGTCAGTTCCCCGAGGGAAAGATCGCCGAAGGCCACCTGCAGACCGCCGTACCACACGACGACTATCACCGACAGTCCGATCAGCATCATCAACAGCGGCATGAAGAACGACTGGACACGCGCCATGCGCATGTTCTTCTCCATGTACAGTCGGCTCAATTCGTCGAAGCGCGCGATCTCGTGCTCCTCGCGGAGGTACGATTTTACGACGCGGATTCCGGAGATGGATTCCTGTGCGCGTGTAGTGACCACGGAGTAGTGCGACTGTATGTCCTCGAAGCGTTTGTGAATCAGCGTGCCGAGGCGGTTCACCGCAAAAGACACAAACGGCAGCGGCAGCAGCGCGTAGAGCGTGAGCAGGGGGTGTATGCTCAGGAGCAGCGCGAGCACAATCACAAAGGTGAAGAAGGTCTCGACACTGTACATCACCGCCGGACCCACAAACATGCGCACCGCGGCGATGTCGTTTGTGGAATGCGCCATGATGTCGCCCGTCGGCGTGTTCTGGAAATAGCGCAGCGAGAGTTGCTCGATGTGCCGCATGAAGTCGTTGCGCATGTCGTTCTCGATGCGCCGCGACGCCACGATGATGGTGCGCCTCTGCAGAAACAGGAACACGCCGCTGACGGCCGACGCGAGCAGCACGTACAAGGCGTATCGCACGAGGTCGTCGGTCGTACCCCCCGCCTTGATGGCGTCGATGGCTGCGCGGATAAGCGCCGGCGCAAGTACCGCGAAACACACGGACAGGACGATCGACACAATGCCCAGCGCTATCGTGCCGCGATGACGCCGGAAGTAGGGTAAAAGACGGAGCAGGGATTTCAAAGATGGTTCTTTCGCGAATGGGTGACTGCTACATAACGCCGGAAAGCCGTTCGATGATTCCCGGGACCTCGTCCCAACTCCACGCCACCGCCTGCGCGCGTGTGGGGGCATCGCCGTTAAAGGACATGGCGCCCGGGTCACCCCGGAAAAGTATGGCCTGCATACCCGCATCCAGTGCGCCGTCGATGTCCGTTCGTTCGATGTCGCCGATATGCACCGCGTCGCCGGCATCCGCCCCGAGGGCTGATAGTGCCGTCGTGAAGGCCTTGAGATGCGGTTTCGATACGCCGGTCTCGTCCGAGAACACCATGGTGCTGAAATGCCGCGCGACATCGTGATGTTCGAGCACCGCGCGAAGAACGCGTCCGGGAGAAAAGGCAGTATCGGAAATAACGGCCAGGCGGCGTGTGGCCGCAAGCCGTTCGAGCGCGTCGGCGGCGCCCGGCAGCAGCGCGGGCATTCCCAGCAGGATACTGTCCTCGAACACGGTGACCACGCGCGCATGTTCGTCGGCCGCGACAGACACATTCAGAAACGCCCACAGCGCCGCCACGCTTTCATCCGCGCTCGGTGTACGTTTTTCATCGAACCATGTGCGCTCGAAGGCCGCGTAGATGTGTTTCATGCCTGCGGCAAGGAGATCATCGTCCCACGCCACCCGGTGTGTGTGCAGCAAGTCGCGCAGCGCTGCATTGCGCGCGCGGCGCCGCGCCTCGCCGTTCGAAGTGTCGACGAGTGTGTTCCAGAAATCGATGGTGACTGCGCGTATCATGCGCCGGCGTCCGAGCGGCTGAGAATCCCGGCGATCAACCGATACTCTCGAAGCCGGTGTAGCGGCGCAGCGCCTCGGGTACACGTATCGTTCCGTCGGCCTGTTGATTGTTTTCGAGCAGGGCCACCATCAGCCGCGATGTTGCAAGTCCTGAACCGTTGAGTGTGTGCACGAATTCGGGTTTGCTCTGTGCATCCCGCTTGAAGCGAATCATTGCGCGCCGCGCCTGGAAGTCCTCGAAGCACGAGCACGATGACGCCTCGAGCCATTTGTTTTCGCCGGGCGACCACACTTCGATGTCGTATGTCTTCGCCGAGGCGAAGCTCATGTCGCCCGTGCACAGCAGCAGCACGCGGTACGGCACGTTGAGTTTCTGCAGTATATCCTCGGCGTCGGCGACGAGCGATTCGAGTTCGTCGTACGATGTCTCGGGCGTCGTGAATTTCACCATCTCGACCTTGTTGAACTGATGCACACGGAGGAATCCCTTGGTCTCCTTCCCGTACGATCCCGCCTCGCGACGGAAACACGCGGAATACCCGCAGAACTTGATCGGAAGCTGCGCGCCCTGCAGCACTTCGTCGCGGTAGATGTTTGTGAGCGGCACTTCGGCGGTGGGAATGAGGTACAGGTCCTCGTCGACGCAGCGGTACATGTCGTCGCTCATCTTCGGGAGCTGCCCCGTGCCGCGCATCGAGGCGGCGTTCACAACAAAGGGCGGGAACACCTCGGTGTAGCCGTGCTCGGCGAGATGCAGGTCCAGCATGAAATTGATGAGCGCGCGCTCGAGTGTCGCGCCCTTGCCGGTGTACAGCGGGAAGCCGCTGCCGCTGAGCTTGGTGCCGCGCTCGAAATCGAGCATCGCGTGTTTTTTGCCGAGTTCAATGTGGTCCAGCACGGGCGCAGGTGTCTCGGCGTTTAATCCGACTGTCCCCTCGGGCACCCAGCGACGTACTTCCACGTTGTCGGCGGCGCTGCTGCCCACCGGCACGCTCTCGTGCGGCATGTTCGGAATGTACAGGACGAGGTCGTCGATACCGCTCTCGGTGTCGCGCAGTTCGGTATCGAGTTCGGCGATACGATCCGATACACCTTTCATCTCTGCGATAAGAGCGTCGGCGTCTTCCTTCGCCTTCTTGAGACGCGCGATTTCCTGGGACACGGTATTGCGACGGCTCTTGAGTCCTTCGACTTCACCGATGATGGTCCGCCGGCGCAGGTCCAGTGCGAGGACTTCGTCGAGACGGTCCTTTTCGTTCTTCCGTGTTATTCCCGTGCGGATGGCGTCCGGATTCTCCCGGATGCGTTTCATGTCGAGCATGTTCGATGTCCTTCTAGTCTCAAAATCTGCAACTCGGTAAGATACAGCGGACGGCTCGAAGAGAAAAGGCGCGGACCCGCGCGGCTTCAGCGCGATGCGCCGGGAAGCAGGTCCAGATGCTGCGCACCGTGTTTGTACTGACGCCGAAGGCGCAGAAGTCCCTGCGACACGTCGCTGAGCCGGTACCGAAACTCCGACTCGAATTTGAGCGTGACAAAGGTGCTGCACAGCGGACGGTTCGCCGCCTGCCCGATGTCGATCGAGGTGGTTTCGCCTATCAGCGCCGGATCGAAATCGAACGTGCTGGCGATGCGCCGCGCAAAGGTGTAGCGGTCGATGGATTCGGGTCCGGACACATGGTACAGACCGGTCGCGCGGCTTTCACTGATCTTCAGCAGCGCGTACGCGAGATCGTCGACCAGCGTGGGATTGCCGATCTGATCGGTCACGACGCGGAACGCCGTCTTTTTCTCGAGCATCGCAAGGACCCAGGCCACGAAGTTCGTGCGCACGTTGAAGCCCGTGCCGTAGAGCACCTGCGTGCGCACCACCACACCGGGCACTCCGCTGGAAGCCAGCGCGTTTTCGGCCGCGAGCTTGGATTTGCCGTAATAGCTCAACGGATTCGGCCGCGAGGTTTCGCCGTAGGCGATGTCTTTCCCGTCGAAGACGTAGTCGGTGGACAGTTGAACGATACGGCACGAATCGAGGCGACGCGCGGAGATAAGCAGGTTCTTCAAACCGTCCACATTGAGCCGCCAGCATTGCTCGCGGTCGGTTTCACATCCGTCGACGTCGGTCATCGCCGCGGTGTTGATGATGACGTCGGGTTTGTACTGCGTGACGAGACTCTTGACGTCGCCGCGTTGTGTGATATCGAGCTGTTGATATTCGAAGCGCGGATTTGTAAAAAAGGTCTCGGAGGCGAGATCCGTCAGAAGCAGTGTGTGATCGGACTCCTGCGCAAAGACCACGGCGATTTTCTGACCGAGCAGTCCATGCGCGCCGGTGATGAGAATTTTCATGCGTGCTCCTGCACAATGTGCGAAAGGCCCGCCATGCCTTCTGATCCGCGCAGCGTGGCGACAAACGCGCCCGCGCGCGCGGCGCGGGACGCGGCCTCAGTGGCCGGAAGGCCCTTCGCGAGAAAGTACGCCAATGTCGACCCGAACGTATCACCGCAGCCGGTGGAGTCGACAACGGTGTCGAGCGGTACAGGTGCGATGTGTGTCTGTCCTTCGGCGGTGAAGAGTGTCGCGCCGCGCTCGCCGCGTGTGACCACAAGCAGGCGCGGTCCGCTCCCTTCGAACAGGGCGTCGGCCCGCGCGCGTTCGTCTCCTTCGACAGGCACAAAGGCGGCAAGTTCCCTCTCGTTGCACTGCAGCACGTCGGCCGTCGCCGCCCAGCGCCGCCAATCCTGCACGGGATGTGTCGCCCGGTGTCCGTCCCTGCCGACACGGTACGCGATCATGTGGAGGTCGAGGTAGATGAGGCAGCGTGTGGCGGCACGCAGAGACTCGGCGGTGTCGAGCGTGAGGTCCTCGCCGGTCATGAAGTTGATATACACGAGATCGCAGCCGTCGAGATGCGGGGCAAAACGCTCGAAGGGAATGGGGCCGAGACTGCGCACGAGCTGTGTGTTGTACTGCGCCTGCGCGTCGTGGAAGAGACGCACACGGGTTGTTGCGTCGGACACTTTCCAGATACCGCGCGTGTCCAGGCACGGAAACTCGCCCACCGCCCGCTGGAAGGAATCCCATGCGTCGGCTCCGGCCGGAAAACATGGGTATACCACATCCGATGTGGTGGAAATGGCGCCGAAGGCCGACACCGGGAAGTGAATGCCGCCGAAGCTCTCGATGACGGGACCGTTGTACGGATGTATTTCGTCCAGGACAAGATGCCCGAGAATCAGGATTTTCATTGCCCCTGCTTCGACGGTTCCGGCGCCTGCAGTGCGCGCTCCAGCTCGCGGATGCGCGCCTCGCGTTTGTCGAGTTCCGCGGTGCGTGCGCGTAATTCGCGCATGATCTTCTGATACGCGGGCGTCGGCGCGGGCGCGGTGTCGATGTCGTCACCGCCGAAGACGCGCCCAAGCAGCCAGTGCTGCCGCATAGCGTAGATGCTCTGGGTCAGTTGATTGGCGGCGTTGCCCGCGTCGTATGCGACGTCGTTGAACGAACCGACGAGCGTGACAAGTGAGTCGTATAGCTTGCGGTCGGTCAACAGCGCCCCGGCGGTGCCGCGGCCATTGTTGAGATTTTCGAGCAGTACGGCAAGCTCGCGGGTCGCGTCGTTCACGGTGCCGAGTGTGCTGTCGGAGCGCTGCACAAGACCGTCGACGTTTTTTGTGACACGCTGCAGGATGTCGGTCAAACGCACAAGTTGTGAGGTCGCGATTGTCAGTCCGCTGTCTACCTTGCCCGTGATGCCCGCGAGGTCCGCGTACAGCGCGTCGTCGCGCAGCAGACGGCCCAGGAATCCATCACCGTTGTTCAGGCGCACAAGCAGAGTTTTGATCTCGCTCGCGATGATCTTGGAGGTGTCGGTGATGGCGGACACGTTGTCGGCGAGTCCTGTCAGTGCAAACGGGGGCACGCCCTGGATGAAGTCGTTGTTCCCCACCGACGGGAGTGCGGGCGACCCGATGATCAGGTTGATGATTTTGTTCCCGACGAGGCCTTCCTGTTTGATCTCGGCCTTTGTGTCGGCCTTAATGAAGGGCCGCACCGATTCGTCAAGGCGTAATTCGAGCCGCACCGAGTCGGCATCCTCCGACAGACTGATGTCGGTGACGGAACCAACCGTGTAGCCGGAGAGAACCACATAACTGCCCGGCTTCACACCCTCGGCGCTCGAGAAATTGACGAGCACGGTGAAGGTGGAACTGAACATCTGCGTCTTCTCGCCGACGAGAAAGATGGCCACAACAAACGTGATCACACCCACAAAGATGAGGAAGCCGACGCGCGCGCGCGATAGCTGCTGTTTCATACTGCCGCCTGGAAGAAGGAACGTACCAATGGATCGTCGTTGTGTTTCAGGTCTTCATACCCGCCCGAATGGGTGAAGATACCGTCCTCGAGAATGTAGATGGTGTCGGCCACGATGCGCGCGCATTCGAGATCGTGCGTCACGGTGATCGACGAGATGCCGAAACGCTGTTCGAGGTCGAGGATAAGCTCGCTGATTTCGCGCGCCGTCATCGGATCGAGTCCCGCGGTCGGTTCGTCGTACAGCACCATGTCGGGCCGCGTGATGATGGCGCGTGCGAGACCGATACGTTTTTTCATGCCGCCGCTCAATTCCGAGGGCATTTTGTCGACGGCGTCCTCGAGACCGACAAGCTCGAGCTGCTGCATGACACGGTCGGTGATCTCGGCCTCGCTCATGGAGGCGTGTTTCCGCAGGGGAAATTCGAGATTCTCGCGCACGGTCATCGAGTCGTACAGCGCCGCGTACTGAAACACGTAACCGATGTTTTTTCTGATGCGGTTCAGGTCGCGCACGCCCATGCCGATAACCTCTTCGCCACGCACCCGAATACTGCCGCCCTCGGGCGTGAGCAAGCCGACGATACTCTTCAGCAGCACGCTTTTGCCGATGCCGCTTCTGCCCAGTATCACCTCACTCGAACCCGTGTCCACACGCATCGAGACGCCGCGCAGCACATGGTGGTCGTCGAAGGATTTGCGCACGTCGCGCACGTCGATCATCGGGATGTCGTTCATCAGGACCCGAAAAAAATAAGTGTCAGTTGAATGATCACCATGTCGACAAAGATGATGTTGAGCGAGGCGAGCACCACCGATGTGGTCGCAGCGCGACCCACGCCCTCGGTGCCGCGCGTGGTGTTGAAGCCCTCATACGCGCCGATGAGTCCGATGATGTACCCGAACACGGCCGTCTTGCCCACACCGGGCACGAGGTCGAGGAATTTGATGGATGAGATCGTTTCGGAGAAGTACAGTTGGAACGTGGAGTTCGAGGCCAGCGCTTCGGCGAGGAAGCCGCCGAAAATTGCGAGAAAATCGACATACGCCGTTAGCAGCGGCAGCATGATTATGCAGGCCACGATGCGCGTCACAACAAGGTAGTTGAACGGATCGACGGCCGAAACCTCGAGCGCGTCGATCTGCTCGGTCACCTTCATCGAGCCCAGCTCGGCGCCGATGCCCGACGAGACGCGGCCCGCGACAATCAACGCGGTTATCACCGGACCAAGTTCACGCACTATGGTCAGCGCGATCATTGCCGGAAGAAAGGAGCCGGCGCCGAAACGGTCGAGCGTGGGGCGTGACTGCAGCGCGAGAATCAGTCCCATGATGAGACCCACGACGGTGAGCAACGGAATCGACTTGGCTCCGAGTTCGTCCATGTGCTTCCGGATTTCACCGAGTTCATACGGCGGCCGGAAGACGTAGCGGAAGAACCGCATGCCGAACATCGTGATGCCGTACACCTCTTCCATAGCGCGCACGGCGCGCCGATAGTACAACTCAACGAGTGAGGCGAGTGCGCTGGGAATCAAAGGAAGCATTCGTGTGTGATCGAGACTGTCAACAAAGCTAGGACGCCGGGCAGCGAATTGCAAAGGAAACACTGCGTCGACGCCCGCACTCGATGGCGGAATCCACCGCCGGTCCGCTCTCGGAAAGGCCAACCGCGCGGCGATGTGACACGTGGGTACTACCGCTCAGAGTCCTCCCATTCCTCGAAGTCGGTCTCCATCAGTTTGGAGATCTCCTCGTCGGAGGTCAAGGGCACATCGCTCTCCTCATCAGCGGCGTCGAAGGCACGTTCGCTGGGCTGCTGACCCTTGCGCTTTGCAGCCGCCTTGGCGACGGTGAGCGGATCGGTGAAACCGTACACCGGCACGTCCATGGTGCGCCGCGGAGCACTCTTTGTGAGAGCGAACATTTTTTCCTGGGTGTCCGCACCGAGATACTCCTCGCCGCAATGGGAACACACGCCGGCTGGAACGTCCTCGAATACCGTGAGCGTGTCGCCGATCCAGGTCTCGACGCGGATGTGGCGTTCCTCGACGGCGCTGCCGCAGTAGGAGCAGGAACTGTAACGTCGCGATGTCATTCTTCGTCCGCTTCTTGTTTTGGTGGCGCGGGGGGCTTGCGATGGAACAGGCCGACGAGGCGGACGGTAGTCCCGTCGCCCGTCTGCACACAGACGATATCGTGCCTCCGCGTTGTGTCGCGTGTTCCGAGCGCGCATGCAAAATCAGGGTACGCGAGCACGTCCTCGTTCTTTATCTCCGAGATGGTCAGGGAGGTGACGAGGTCCGTGACCGCGTATCCGTCGCGGGTGAGACGCTTGAACATCTTTCGCGTCAGTTCGACGCGCCCCTCTTTCGCGAGGCGGCGCACGCGTGCTTCGTTCATGGGGATGGGTTTCCTGTCAGAGGTTGCCGCGGCGGTCCTGCTCACGTTCGATGGATTCGAACAACGCCTTGAAATTGCCCTTGCCAAAGCTCTCGCCGCCCTTGCGCTGGATGATTTCGATGAAAAGCGTCGGCCGGTCTTCGACGGGCTTGGTGAACAACTGCAGCATGTAGCCCTTGTCGTCGCGGTCCACCAGTATGCCGAGCGGCGCGAGCTGCGCAACGTCCTCGTCGATGGGCCCGACACGGTCGAGCAGGCCGTCGTAATAGGATGCGGGCGTGTCGAGGAATTCCACGCCCTGCGCGCGCAAGCGTGTGATGGTGTCGACGATGTTGTCGGTGATCATCGCGATGTGCTGCACGCCGGGCCCGTTGTTGAACTGGACGTACTCCTCGATCTGCGACTTCTTCTTGCCTTCCGCCGGTTCGTTGATCGGGAATTTGATCCATTTGTTGTCGTTCGACACCACCGTGGAGCGGAGCGCGGAGTACTCGGTCGAAATGTCCTTGTCGTCGAACGACACGAAACGCGCGAATCCGAATACGTCGTTGTAGAACTTCACGGTCTTGTCCATCTCGTCCCATCCCACATTCCCCACCACGTGATCGACGTAGCGGAGCCCGACGGGACGCGCGATCGGATCCGCAGCGACGGGGGTGAAGCCCGGAAGGAACGGACCGGCATACGCGCTCTTGTCGACAAAGGTGTGAACGGTATCGCCATACGTGGCAACAGTCGCGTAGGTGACCGTGCCGTGCTCATCGGATTCGATGTACGGTTCGGCGATCGAGCGGGCACCCCGGGCTATGGTCTCGGTGTATGCCGCTCGGGCATCCGGACATTCAAACGCCACGTCGCGCACGCCGTCGCCGTGTTTGACGAGGAAGGGTGTGATGGTCCCGTCTTCCGTGAGCGGCGTCGTAAGGATGAGGCGGATGCGGTCCTGCTGCAGCGCGTACGAGACTTTACCGCGCACGCCGGTTTCCGGTCCGCGGTATCCCACCAGCGTAAATCCAAAGGCGTAGCGGTAGTAATACGCCGACTGCTTGGCGTTGCCGCAGAAAAGCTCGAGGTGGTGAACGGCGCGCAAGCCGAGCGCGTTCTGGGTCTGGTCTGTCGATTCGCGATGCATGATATGGTGGCTCCGTGAGTTGCTGGATCGTGCCGCTGCCCCTCCCCGCCGCTTACACGTGCCGTGAGCGGATCGGTTCGCCGAGCGGGATGTCAGAATGCTGGAAAGATACGGAATACGCGCAAAAACGCGAAAATCAGCGGGGCCGGTACGACGCTTTTTTTCGCCTGTCGCGCGGATGGAGCCAGTCTTTGTGAAAATGGGGACATCCGTAACAGACGGCATTGTGCGGAACGGGATGCAGGCAGCGTCCGTCGGGAAGTGTGCGCTCCGTTGCACCGGTCAAAAGACACGGCACCACGCGCAGCGACGTATCACCCACCGCGGTTTTTGTGGCGATATAGACCACGTGATTCGACAAGGTCGGGAACATGGAGGCGAAGCGTGTTTGCCAGAAACGCAGCAGCGGAATTTTAAAGCAGGATCCGGTGCGTGTCTCGATGCCGAACCATGGCGACAAAAGCTGCGCGAGTGAAACGTGCGAGTAATGCGCCACATGTCCGTAGCGGCTGAATTCGATCGTCGAAACAAACCCTTCCTCTCCGACTTTCCGGAACAGCTTGTCCGTTCCAAGGAACGTGGCCAGGCGGTTGCCGAGGCAGTAGATATTGGGCGTTGTGATGACGAGCCGGCCACCCGGAGCCAGAATGCGGGCGAATTCGGACACAACCTCCTGCGGGAACGTGATGTGCTCGATGACCTCGGTGAATATCACCATATCGAAGACGGCATCGTCGAGCGGCATGCGCTGCGCGTGTTCGGTCGTGTCGGCCAGTTCGTGGAGGTTGAAGAGGTGCGGGCGGACGTCGGATGGGAAGCGCTCGAGCACCGAGGGAAGATAGTCGAGCACGTGCAGTTCCACGTCGATCCCCTGTGTCTGCGCGACCTCGCGCAGATGGTTGATCAGCGACCCGGTTCCGGGTCCGACATCAAGGATGCGCATGCCGGGTCGCAGCAGCGGTTCCACGAGGCGTTTCACCACCTCGATGTTTTCTCCCGCGTCGTACGACGCCTGCAGTGTGGCTTTTATCTTCGCGAGCATGGGTCTTTCGACGTGTGAATCAGAAACACCAGAATGGACAAAATATGCCGCGAAGCTTTCAGAATGAAGCGGACCGGCTGAAGATACTACTGACCGGCGACAGGCGTTTGTACATGCACCGACACGGTGCGGCAATAGAACCGTCCTTCGGGCAGCGCGTTGTCGTAGAGATCCGGCGCTTCGCCGATACCGCGGGCCTCGAGCGATTGATACACGGGGCTCTGCAGAAGCAGAATTTTTTTAACGTTGTCGGCACGCGCCGCGGACAGTTCTGCATTGTGCTGTTCCTCTCCGAGCCGGTCGGTGGAACCGGTGATCAGCACTGTCGATTGGGGGGTAATCGCCTCGGCGACAAAACGCTGTATCATGCGCTGATTCATCGGCAGAATGTCCGCGCGATCGAAATCAAAGACAATCAGGCTCAGGCGTCCGATCTCGAAGGAGTTCTGTTTTTTTCTGACGGGGATCTGCAGTTCCGAACTTCCCGTCGCTCCGTTCCCGTCGGTCACCGAAAGAGTCGCGACGAGTGGAATGTTATCGCGCACCTGCGCGGCGAGTGTGTCGCCAAGATTCCACTCGAGCGCCGCTGGAGGCGTGCCAGATCCTGCGAACTCCGCGACGGGCCGCCCGCCCTGCGTCACACGCAGCAGCCACTGCATGATTCCGGCGTTGCCCTCGCCGGCCAGCGTCATGGTCACGGTGGGCGGAGTGATCTTGAACTCGCTGAACCGTTCATGCACGACGGGCCGGAACAGCTCTGGCGATGTCGAGATGATGTCGACACGCCTGTTTTCCTCGTCGCCCTCGGCGTAGGCCTGGCTCGTCGGTATCGGGGGAAGCCGCTGTGTCGCGAGCACGAGCCGCTTCGAATCGATGCGCCAGACGTCGATGAGATAGGTGGCCACCGCGCGTGCGCGCGCCATTGCCAGCGACGTGTCGCCGCGTTCCTCGTCCTTGTCGTCGGTCGAACCGATGAGCGTGATGCGCGCGGTTGGATTCTCACACATCCGCGATCCGATGATGTCGAGGATGTGGTAGTAGATGTCGAGCGTCTTGCGGGGCAGATGCTGTTCGGAGAAGGAGTCCGCCTCTCCCGCTGTCGACCTGCGGTACTTGTCCGGCAACTTCGCCGATGCCCTTTCGAAAAAGAGGTATGGCAGAATCGGGAAGGTCTCCGTCACAAACGTCTCCGTAATGTCGACTGCGACATCGGTGGCCGTCTCGAGCCGCGCTATCGGCGGCGCGGGAGGCGCGGGCGGAGGAGGAGGTGGTGGTGGCGGCGGCGGGGGCGGTGGCGGCGCCTCGACGGGCGGAGACCAGGTGACACTCACGCCGGCGCGCGCGTGTGCGATTTTCCAGGCAGGCCCCGCTGCAGCGTCGGTCAGCGGATGTGTGTACACGATTTCGGGCGACACTTCCACATCGCCGCGCAATGGTATCGAATACCCTATACCCCCTGCAATCGCGGTACGGAGTTTTGTGTCGGCAATCTCCCCTTCCCCGTTCGACCGCCGCACCTGATAACCGGGAAACAGCGCTCCCGCGGGTGAAAGTATGCGCTCGTCCTGTGCGTAGCGCGCGCGAAACAGCGGGGCACCGACACTGATGCCCGCGGTGAGATACAGCGGCACGGAGAGCGGCATGACCTTGAACGCTGCCTCCACAAGGCCGTAATCGAGCTGCACCGTCTTTGTGTACTCGCGCACAAGCGGAGCAAATTCATTGTTGTTGCCGGTCGGCACGATGATGCCATTGTCGCATATGGTGCGCAATGTGCCGCCGAGCTGCGCCCAGCTTACACGCGTCGTTCCGCGCAGCCAGGGCAGCAATTCGGCCTCAGCCACCAGTCCGGCGGTCCCGCCGGACCCGCGTCCGTATGTGAAACTCCCACACCCTTCCGACAACGGCAGCACATCCTGCCGTGTGTTGTGCCACGCGTATCCGTATCCCGCATGTACTCCGAGATGCCAGCGCGGCTGCGCGGCGAGGTGCCCCGCGCCGATTATACAAATAACTGCGGCGAGGGCGAGGCGATGCGGCGCGCCCAAAATCGCGGAATGTCTCCCAATGCGTGTGTGTGTCATAGGTGCAGTGGCGCGTGATTACTGCGTGACGAGCATAGTGCGTGTCGCGGTGAAGTTGGCTGTTGTCATGACAAGGTTGTACAGGCCGCTTGCAATACCGGTGGCGTCGAACACAAGCTGGTAACGTCCGTGTTGATACGGCGCATCGGTGAGCACCGCGGCAAGGCGGCCCCGTGTGTCGCGCACCTCGATGCGTACCTGTGTGTCCTCGAGTGTTTCGAAGACAACGGTGGTGCGCGTGCGAAAGGGATTGGGGAAGTTCTGCGCCAGTTCATAGCGGTTCGCGCTGGTGACGATGCGCTGCACGCCGCAGCGCGGATTTATGGTGACGGTGCGAATGCACCCGTCGCCGAACAGCGCTATGAAGAAGGTCGAATCCGACGCGAAGTCGATGCTGTCGGTGCGCAGGAAAAAGCGCATGGAATCGGATGCGGCTACACGAAAACTGATGTATCCGATCGGTCCCGCGCCGACATTCTGATTCCCTCGCAGCGAGATTTTTACTCCTTCGGTACGAAGGGTATCGCGCGCTGCAATCCGTGTGTAGACGGGCTCGAAGCCAAGATACTGCAGTGCGCGGCGGTGGTATTGCACCACAAGATCGATGTCGAGCGGATTCTGCGGTATGCTGCGGTTCAGGGTCACGGGCAGTCGAAGCACCTGACCGATTTCGCCCACAATCGTGGTGTCCACGCAGATTGTGGTGAGCCAGGGCGGCGTGTAGCCCTCGCCCGAAATGCTGATCGAGGTATCGCGCTCGACGCAGCCCACACGCGTGACAAGCCGCACCTTCGCAGTGTACGTGACCGCTGCCCGCGGCAGGAAACCGAAGTTCAGCGACACACGCTGACGCGGCGCGATGACAAGCGGCAACGACCCGCTGTAGGAAAACACGCCCTGATCGGGCAGGAACGATACGGAGTCGATGTACAGCGTTTCGAGGTAACTCGGATTCTGGAAGGCGACGGGCGCCGGGGCCGCGGCGACACGCACGGGTGTTGCGGGAAACACAACGGCCGTGCGGTTCGGGATGAACTGCAGAATCCGCCCGCCAACAAGATTGATGGTGAACGTCTGCTGCCCGAGCCGTGTGGTTGCGGCGATGTGGAGCTGTGCCTGCGACTGTACCGAGGGCGAACGGTCGGGATGATACACGACATCGATGCTGTCCGCAAAGCGCGGGGGTGTCGCACGCGGCGGCGTTCCGCTGAAGGTGCGCCCCCGCCATTCAAACGCCGCGGCGTCCGGGCCGGTTAGCCAGATGGAATCGACTGTGATTGGGACGCTGCCGTCGTTGACAAGGCCGATGACGCGCACCACGCTGTCGCAGCGGCTGACTTCGGAGAAAACGACAGTGGACCACGGCACAAACAGCGGCACGATAATGCCGCGTCCCGTGAGATCGCCGGTGCAGCGCGTTGTGCACGGATCGGTGGACGTGGCCGTGATGGTTCCGGAGTACACGATGTTTGTTGCGGGCGCAAATTGCACGCCCACGAGCATCGTGTCGCGATAGCCAAGCACGGAACCAACCGGTGGCACCGCCGATACAACACTGAATCCGGGAGGCAACGGCGGAATCGATTCAACACGGACGGGTGTGGGACTCGGATTTGTCAGTTTCAGTATCCGGGTCTGGCTCGTGCCTACTTCCACATCGCCGTAATTCGTCATGCCGTCGATGGTGAGTTTCGGTTCGATGTTTGTGCCCGTCAGCATCATGCGCAGGATGCCGTCAGGTCCGTCGGTGTCGAATACGAGGTCCGCGCGTTCGGTAAGGAAATCGGGGGCGCCGTCGGGGCAATACTGCACCGCGTAGCGCCGCTGCGCTCCCGCGGAGAGAATCTCTCCCGGCACGGGCACCGGAGCGATAAGTGTGAATTTCGTGGAACCCGCGATGGTCACGGACCGCAGTGTCACTGGTCCGCCCGTGGCGTTGGTGACGGTCACTGTGTCGACGCGGCAGCGGCAGTTGATCACGTTGCCGCTCTGCACGTATGGCGGTTCGAATACCAGCGTCCCGAAGACGCCGTTGCCGACCAGCACCACCTTCGTGATGGTCTGACATCCCACATCCTGAAAACACAACGTGTCGCGGTATGCCTGTGCGCCGAGCGGACGGAAAGTAACCGCGACGGGTTGCGCCGCAGCGGGTGCAAGCGAGAAGCGGCTGCCTCCCGCAAGCGAAAACACGCGGCCGGAGGAGAGGTATACAAAGATGTCGCGCGTGTCGATCCCGTCGTTGCGCAGCGTGACCGGTAATGTGGCGCTGCGGCCGACTGTCACAGTGCCGAAGTTCACGAGTGTGTCGTTCGCGGCAAGTCGCAGGTCGATGATACGTCCGCGCAACGGTATGCTGCGGTACACGGTGCATCCGCGGAATGCGATGCGCACTCGAGCCGTGTCGGTATAGACGCCTTCGACATTCGAACGGAAACGGATGTACATGCGGTACGACTGTCCCGGCCTCGCCGTGAAAGGCATCGCGGTCGGCGTGCTGAAAGCGGCGTTCGTGAACTCGATCGTTTCAACCGTAAAGTTCTCACCTGACGTGTTGCGCAGGAAAAATTCCTCGGCGAGGTTCAGCGAGCGGCGGCACGGAATGCCGGGCCGGTCGAAATCGATGGACGAAATGGTGAGGCGCGCAATGTTCACACTGCGTCCCGATACGGGGATCAGACCGCTGCCCGGGCAGGGATCGTCGGAGATGACGCGCAGCGTGTCGGTGAATGTTCCGGTGTCGGAAGGTTCAAAACGGAGAAGGATGTCGCGGCATTCACCCGGCGCCAGCACCGCGGGCGCGGTCCATCCCGAAGGCAGCGCGGTGAACGCGCCGTTGGTGAAAGTGAATCCGCCGACGGTCAACGGCCCGCTGCCGGCATTGCAGAGACGCAGTGTGGTGTCGGATCTCTTTGCGTTCTCGCAGCCAAAAAGTGTGTCGAACACGACGCGGGGCATCGACGGCGCAAGCCGTGTTGCGCGGACAATATCGACCGGTATCACAACAGGCGCGTCACAGCCGTTGAGCGGTGTGACAACGACCTGAGCGCGTATGAGTCCGGAGATGCGCAAGTTCGTCCGCACCGGGACCAGCACCGGGGTGTTCTGCGACAGCGTCAACGAGGTCGCACCGAGGGAGAACGACCCCGCGTCTGGTCCGGCTAGCGCGAGTGACACACGCTGGCCGCAGGCCGACGTATCGGTGATGGTCACGTTCAACACGGTGTCGGAAATGCACCCGAGCGGCAGGGAAAACGCCGACGGAGTAATAAAGATGCTCGGCGGCACGGAGCGTGTTGCCGGACGGAAGTCGGCCGCACCGCGCCGGTTGCCGCGGCCGTTGAAACGCGAGGCGTCGCAGAGCACGTCGCCCGCGCCTTCATTCAGGCGGAAATACAGGATCAGCCCCGGTTCACTGCCGCGAAGCGCGGCGTGGCGCTGACAACGGAGTTCATCATCCGGTATTATGCGATTCCAGATGCGGAATTCGTCCACCGTTCCTTCCAGCGTTCTGAAGCGCGCGGGATCGTTCGATTGTCCGTTGAAGCTCGCGATCTGAAGATAGCTGATGGTGGATCGGATGCCGCGCAACGGATACTCGCTGTTTCTGCCGCGCGCCACGAGGCGGCCGTCGATGTACAGACGCGCCTCCTGCGTGCCGCCGTCCCACATCGCCGCAATGTGTATCCATGTGTTGTACAACATCGGCGCCTTCACCAGCGTGTTGTCGAAGGGACCGAATCCCGTCGAGTCGTTACTGAGTTCGAAGGCGAGCGAGTCGGTCGCGTCGATGTAGAGCAGCCATTTGTCATCGCGGTCGGTGCGCGGTCCCCATACGCCCGCCAGCGCCTGCATCACGCCCGGGCGCCGCACAACCAGGGCCCACATCTCGACGGTCATGGCGTGTGTGGTCTCGATGCTGTTGAGCGTCGGCGTGTTGAAGACGTCCACATAGTCGAGATCTCCGCCCGGGAAGTACAGGGCATTCCCGATGCAGGATTTGTCGATATCACAGGTCGACTGCGCGCGCAGCAGCGGCGCGGCCGAGACTATCATGGCGGCAAGAACTACGGCGCGGCGCAGGCCGCTGTGTGCAAGGACAGGCATGTCACCGCACAAGAAGTGTGCGTGTCACCTGCTGCCCGTCGACGCGGAGCTGATAGAAGTACGCACCAGGAGCCGCGTCGCGGAACGACACCGGCACACGATGCCGGCCCGCCTCGTAGCGGCCACGCGCGGCGACGGCGACTTGCCTGCCCGTCGCGTCATAGACGAGAAGTTCGACGGGCGCGGCGCGGCCGAGAATAAAACCCAGCGTGGTCTCGCCGGATGCGGCAACGGGATTCGGATGATTCTGCAGCAGCTCGAACTCGCGCACCGCGGACGGATCGGCCGCGCCGCTCGAGGAACGGATCAGCGGCAGCGGAATGAAGCGGCCATTGAGGAGCTGTGTCACATCGTCCTTCGGGACGTCGAACCAGTGCTCGAGCAGTTCCGAATAGATTTGCCTGTACTCGAAGGTGTACACGAGATCGCCGCTCGAATCCGTCACGTCGAAATCCGGATCCGCGCCCAGCACGCCGCTGTTCACCGGCTCGCCGAAGACGAACTGCACCGACGCCGTGCCGTGATCGGTGCCGCTGCTTCCGTTCTCGTGCGTGCGTCTGCCGAATTCCGACATGGTCAATCCGACCACGTTCTTCGAGAGCCCCTGATTCTGCAGGTCGAGAATGAACTGCTCCGCCGCGTCGGAGACGGATTTGAGCAGACTGGCATGACCGCCGAGCTGATTGCTGTGTGTGTCGAAGCCGCCGAGATACACCATGAACACGCGCGATTTGAGTCCACCCGAGATCAGGCGGGCAACAAGACGGAGCTGCTGGGCGAGTCCGCCGGACGCGTACGTGCCGACGTTGCGCCCCGCGTTGAACGCGTCGTTCACGCGCTGCGAGTAGGTATCGCTCTGTTCCTTGATCGCGCGGATGAAGAGATATTCATCGCCGTAAGGCGTGCCCGACGGCACTGCTTCGTCGATCACGTTGCGCCCGAGTTTGAAAAATATGTCGGGATCGGCCAGCGTGATGCCCATGTTCCCCTTGCGGCTCTGCAGCATCAGCGACAGTGTTCCGCCGATCTGCACCGCGAAGGGATCCGGCGGCAGTTGCAGCGGGAAGGTAGGATATGTGGCCTCGAGCCAGCGGCCCAGCCATCCAGTGTGCAGCACCTCGGCCGCGCCCGACCCTGTGAGCCAGATGTCCTGCGAGCGGAAATGCGACCTGTTGGCGTTCTCGTAGCCCACACCCTGCACCGCGGCGAGTTTGCCCGACTCGAACAGATTCCGCATGCCGGTCATCTGGGGATGAAATCCCATGGTCGGATTGGCGATCTTCAGCACCTGCGCGGGAGGAATGCCTATCGTCGGGCGCCTCTCGTAGTAGCGCGAATCGGTGAACGGCACGAAGGCGTTGAGCCCGTCGTTGCCGCCGAACATCTGTATGACGACGAGGATGTTGTCGTTCTGCGCCCAGGCCTCGGGCCGGTGCGCGCGCAGCGAGCCTGCGTGTACGGGAATGCCGCCGAATACGAGAGGAACCGAGGCCACGCCCGCCGAGGCGAGAAGAGACTGCTTCACAAAGTCGCGACGTTTCATGGATTGGCTCCGCTCAATGAAGTTGGAAATCCGGGGCGGACACGATGCGCACGAGCATGTTTCGGACGTTCAGCTCCGAATTTGGCGCGTCGATGTTCCATTCGTACACGGGCGCGCCGCCCAGCATGGTCTGCAGGTACCCAGCCCGGCGTGCGGTCGATACTTTCACGGGCAGCAGCAGCGTGAGGATCTCGTCGAGCAGCTTTTCGGCGTCGCGGTAGTTGTCGAATTGTTTGATCCACGCCACGGCGTCGACAGGCGTCTGCGAGCCGCCGCCCGGATACTGCCCGGTGATAAAACGCTCGGCGATGGATTTCCGCAGTGGATACGTCGTGGTGCTGATCCAGGTCCGGTACCCCTCCCATCCCGCCACGTTCGGCGGATCCAGAAGGTTCTGCTCGATGGCACGCATGTCGTCGGCGAGCCTGCCCCCTCCGGGATGTGCGGCGAACTGGCGGGCAAGTCCGACGGAAAACACCGCGGGACTCTTGATCATCGCGCCGATATTCACGGTGTCAAAAAAATGCGCGCTCTTGAGCAGCGTTTCGACCACTATTTTGAGGTCGTAATTGTTCGAACGTAATAACGCGGCAAGTTCGTCGACGATGGCCCCGTCGACCTGGGACGGGTTGTTGTACACAAAGGCGAGATACAGTTTGCGGCAGATGAACCGCGCGACGGCCGCATCCTCGAAGATGATGTCGACCACGTCGTCGCCCTCGAAGCGCCCGTCCAGGGATGAACGCCCGACTATTGTGCGGCCCATGAAGGTCTTGTTGCCCGAGTCGTGGTACAGCGGATTAAAGGTCGCGTCGAGGGATGTGAATTCGTCGAGCCGCCAGCCGGTAAGGCAGCGCGCCGCCTCTTTGATATCCTGCTCCGTGTAATGTCCCTCGCCCATCGAGAACAGCTCCATCAGCTCGCGCGCGTAATTCTCGTTGGGATTTCCGCCCGTGTTGATTTCGCCGTCGAGGTAGCGGAGCATCGCGGGATCGTGGTTCACCTCTTTCATGAAGTCCCGGAAATTGCCGAGCGCGAATACGCGGAACAGTACATTCTGTTGATAGAGGTACTGCGGCACCTTTACCACCGCGCTCTCGCTCGTGATATGCCCGTGCCAGAACAACGTCATCTTCTCGATGATGTTCGTGCCGCTCGCCACCATGAGGTCGGCCCACCAGGCGCGCAAGGATTGAGTCAGCGACTTGTTGTGCGCCTCGTAGGCGTCCTTCTCCGGCTGCGTCGTGGGCCGGTTGAAAATTTCGTTGACCCACGATGCGGGCGCGGGCGGCTCGGTCGGCGCCTCGAGAAGACGATCCACCAGCTCTGTCGGCTGCATGGTCAGCGCCTCGCGCACCGCGGCGTAGGTCGGCAGGTATGTCGCGCGGCGCAGCAGATGTGATGCACGCAGGGCGTCCCACGGCTCGGAAGGCGTGGGATTCCAGGGTTCAAGACCGGCCAGTGTCCGGCGCGAGGAGCCGTACAGCATGGGCGGGAGCGCGCGCCGTCCGCTTCGGGACTGCGCCGGGGTGTCGGTAATCGAGGACATTGCTCACCGGGTAATTATGGATACCGTCTGACCGAATATAGGTCGCCGGACACCCGCGTGGCAAGGCGATTACTGCACCCTGCAGTTTTTTCTTACAACAGCGCGGCTACACGCCGCCCTTCGCCCACAGCTCGGCGATCTGCACCGCATTCAGCGCGGCGCCCTTGCGCAGGTTGTCGGACACGATCCACATCGCAAGGCCGTTTGCCACGCTCTCGTCACGCCGGACGCGGCCGACAAACACCTCATCACGTCCGTCGGCATGTGTCGCCAGCGGATACGCGCTGTTCTGCGGATCGTCGACGAGAAACACGCCGGGCGCTCGCTCGAGAATCTCGCGCACCGCGCGGATATCGTAGGGCTTGTCGAACTCGACGTTCACGGATTCGCTGTGGCAGTTCGCGACGGGCACGCGCACGCAGGTGGGAGCGACCTTGATGAGCGGATCGCCGAGAATCTTGCGTGTCTCGTCGATCATCTTGTACTCTTCCTTCGTGTAGCCGTCGCTGTAAAACATCGCCACCTGCGGCAACGCGTTCGAGAGTATGGCGTGCGGGAAGGGCGGATTTTCAACGGGCAGCCGCGCCATCTCGTGCGAGAGCTGCGCCATCCCGCGCTGTCCCGCGCCGCTCACGGCCTGATATGTGGAGACGACGATGCGGCGGATATGGAATGCATCGTGCAGCGGCTTGAGCGCGACAACAAGCTGTATGGTGGAACAATTGGGATTCGCGATGATACGCTCGTGCGCCGCGTGCATCGCGCGGGGATTCACCTCCGGCACCACCAGCGGCACGCGCGGATGCATGCGGTATTCACTGCTGTTGTCGATCACCACCTTGCAATGTTTTGCCGCCACCGGCACCCATGCCTTGCTCACGTCGCCGCCCGCCGCAAAAAACGCTATCTCGGCGTGAACAAATGCCGCCTCGCTCAGTTCCACAACCTTGGGGCGATGATCCTTGTACATGATTTCCATCCCTGTGGATCGGGCGCTTGCAACGGGCACTATCCTGTCCACCGGAAAGGAGCGCTGTTCCAGAACCTCGAGTATTTTCCGGCCGACCAATCCGGTCGCGCCTACCACGACGACGTCGTACAGATTCATAGGTTCCTCCGGGGATTGTCAGAAATCTGCGCCGAGCGAAAAATAATACGTGGGTGTCGAAAATCCGGATCCGAGGTACGACCAGCCGACATCAAAACGAAGGGGGAAGCCGAGGAACCACATGCGCGTCCCGAAGCCGGTTCCAACAAGAAGATCCTCGTTGACGATCCCGCCGTTCTCGTCCCTCCCGAATCCCTTGAACTTCGAGAAGTCGTTCATCGCGGTGCCCACATCCACAAACACCGCCGTGTTGATCGACTGCAGGATGTAAGGCAGCACGCCGCCGAGGAAATACTTCACCAGCGGAAAGCGCAATTCCGCATTGCCGAGCAGCACCTTAGTCGCGATGCGTGCCGCGTAGTTGTATCCGCGCAGCGGCAGCACCGGTGTGAGGAAGGCAAAATCGTCGACGTCGTCTATGGGCACGCGCCCCGTCTCGAACGTGCGGTTGATCCAGTTTTCGGTGCCGCCGATAAAGAAGCTCTGCGGATTGCGTCCGAAACTCGCCCCTGCCGCACCTCGGAAGACCACGGAAAAATCGTCCCAGAACTTGGTGTACGTGCGGTAATCACCAAAGAGCGAAAAGAACTCGAGGGAATTCGAACCGACCGCAGGACTCCCCGTGAAGCGGATTTCGTAGCGCGAACCGCGGACGGGCGACCAGGTGCCCCAGAGACTGTTGTCATGCACGTATGCTATTTCCGGCAGCACGATCCAGCGCTTGGTGATCGGGATGCCGGGCGTCTCGAGATTCTCGCGTGAAATGTTGATGAGGCCGAGTCCGCCTTCTATCCTGTTGAACTTGTCGAGGGCGTACACGCCGATAATGGAACCGCCGAACTGGCTGTAGCGGTATATGTCCTCGGTCACGATCGCGGTGGTGTCGTCGATGGGCTGTACAGTGGGTGCGAAGAGGAAACGCGCCGTCTGATACGCCGAGAACCCCCAGTCGATGCGCCCGGGCAGATAGTAGTAGGCGATGGCGAGGTCGCTGTTCTTCAACTCGCCGTTGAAGTTTCCCTGCAGCATGATCTGATGATTGCCGAGCATGTCGCTGAAGGAAACGGCGGCAGTGCCGAGTACGCCGTAAAATGTGTTGTAACCGCCGTTGCCGTAGACAAAATCAGGGGAGAAGCTGATCTTGTATTTGTTCACCACATAGTCGCCCTTCTCGTCGATGTTTTTCTTCAATGCAAAACGGTCGGGCTTTTTCTTGTCGTCAAGCACCCGTTCACCGGGCCTGAACGTCAAGCGCCCTCCCTGTGATGCAACCGCGTTTGTGTCTCGTTCGCCTTGCTGCAGGCCGAGTGAAATGGAGATGTCGCCGTACGACTTCTGGTCGGACGAGTCCGATCCGGCCACACGGACAGGCGCCGCGGAGTCGGCCTGCGCCCCGCGCATCGCGGCTGCACGATCCAGCTCGAGGCGACGGAAAAATTCCGTGCGCTCGAGTGCCGGCAATGCGGGCAGGTCGAAGGGCGATTTGAGCAGGAACACATCGAAGCCCGCCTCGTAGAGGGAGGCAAACGCGAGCTTGTTGCCGTCGCGCGAGAGCGAAAGCTGGTACACGCCGGACATCGAATTGGTGATCGGATACTCCTGGCCCGTCTTCAGATTGCGCAGGTAAATGTTGTTGATGCCGTTCATGTCGGAGATGAAGAGCATGCGCGTGCCGTCGGGATGCATAACAGGGTAGGACTCGCCCGCGCGCGGCGTGTCGGTGATGCGCGTGATCCTGGCTCCCGCGACACCGACGGCGTACACGTCGGTCTGCGAGTAATCGTGCTGCGATATATCGATGTCGGCCGACACACCGTCACCGGAAAGAAATGCTCCACGATCCGAAACGAAATACACCGTCGTGCCGTCCGGCGACCAGGAAGGCTGTGCGTCCGAGAAAATGTCGTTTGTGAGATTCGTCGCCTGTTTCGCGGCGAGGTCGTACACCCAGATGTCGGACTGCCGCGCGGAATTTCCCACAAACGCGATCTTGTCGCCCTTGGGGGACCAGGAGACCGAGAAGATGCCGTCCATATGTACGTCGAGTCGCGTGCGGTCGCCGGTCTTCATGTCGATGACGAAGATCGCGTCGTCGGCGCCCGCCTTCACCGCGAGAGCGACCGACGCACCGTCGGGCGACCATGTCAGTCCGGGCGTGAGCAGATGCAGTTCCTCGAAGTCGGCAGTCGTCTGCCCCTCCACAAGGTGCTGGATGTCCCCACCGTCCGTGGCCGACATCGTGTACACGCTGAAGTAATCGTCGCGGTCCGAAATAAAAGCGATCCTGTCACCCGCGGGCGATATCGCAGGACTCGTGTTGTAGAAGTTCTTCAGTTTCGTGTGATTCGTCAGCCGCTTGGCGTAGTCCTCCACCATCACCCGTTTCGCGACATCGGGATAATACAGGACCTTCTGCTCCTTTGTCCAGCGTTCCGACAATTCCTCCACGGTCAGGCCGATGGTGGATTTGAAGCCTTGGTCCAGGTTGCGTGTTGAGCGGACGCGATTCAATATCTCCCCGACCTTCTGCTTCCCGTATTTCTCGGCGATGTACCACCAGACGGATTGGCCGCCGCGGTACGCGAAATAGCCGCCGAGTCCGCGTATGGGCGGGAGATAATTGCTGGTGGTCGCGTCGCGCAGGAACATGTCGGAATTGGTGTCCCACCCGCCGCGCGCCGTGTACTCGGCGAGTCCCTCGTTGAACCACAAAGGCAACTGCAGGCGAATGCTGTTCTCGATGATGGATTGGATGGATCCGCCGTAGAACATCTCGTTGATCACGGCGTGCACCAGTTCGTGGTGGATCACATGCCGGAACTGCTCGTACGATCCTTCGAACGGGACAACAACACGATTCTTGAACAGCTCCGTGACCCCCCCGATGCCCTCCTCGAGATACTCGTCGATGGCGTTTGTCTGTTGGAAATCGTTGTGCGAGTTGTACACGAGCAGGGGGATGCGATTGCTGATCTGATACCGGAACGTTTCCTGAATCTGCTGCAGGGCCGCCTCCGCCGCATTCGCGGTGAAGCGCGCCAGATGCTCGCCGTCCTTCGTGAAATAGACGTCGAAGTGGCTCGACTGGATATAATACCACTCGAAGGGCGCGTACTGCACCTTGTTCTTGCCGAAATACTGCGCCGACGCGTCGGGCGCGGCCGCGAGCAGTGCCGCAAGGAGGAGGACTGGAAGTATGAGTGGACGCATGAAGCCGCGGAATGTTCGTGAATGAATGCTGTATCCCGGCGGTGCGGACTTCACGCGGTAGCAGACACCGCCTCGTATCGTGTGCCCCTGCCGCGGGCGCCGCACCGGCAAAACATCCGGATTGGGTGACGCGGAAAACTAACGCGGGAATGAGGCCGAATCAAGGGACAATCCCGTCATCTTCCACATTGCAATCCAAACGCCATGCCGGTACATTTCGCGTCAACATTATCGGATTTTGTAGCATGGACACCACGCTTCGCCATTCCCCCGCCATAGTACTCCTGATTCTTATGACACTCGCCGTCCCCGCGCACGCTCAGGATTCGCCCGGCGTCCTTTTCGTCAACGCGACCTTTCATACCATCGATCCCGCAAATTCCACCGCCACGGCGATGATTGTGGGCGGCGGACGCATCCTGTTCATCGGCCCGGAGAAATCGCTTCCCGCGGAATACGCGTCCGCGCCGCGCGTGGATCTCGGGGGCCAACACGTTTTCCCCGCCTTCACCGACGCGCACGGCCACCTGTTCGGATTTGCGGAGGAACATACAATCCTGCGTCTGCATGGCCTCTCATCCAAAGAACTGGCCGTGTCGCGCGTTCGCGACCGCGCCGCGCAACTCACGTCCGGCGCTTGGATACGTGGCCGCGGCTGGGATCAGAATCTGTGGGCCGACAAACAATTCCCGCACAGGCGCGACCTCGATCTTGCTGTGCCGAACCATCCCGTATTCCTCTCGCGCGTCGACGGTCACGCGGCATGGGTGAACAGCGCCGCCCTCGGCGCCGCGGGCATCACGCGCAGCACACCCGATCCGCCCGGCGGACGCATCCTGCACGATCCCGACGGTGAACCCTCGGGACTGCTGCTCGACAACGCGGTGGATCTTGTTCGCGGCCGCATCCCCCTGCCCGACCGCGAGGCGATGGCGGCGCTGTACCGCGACGGCATGCGGCGCTGTCACACGCTGGGCATCGCCGGCATGCACGATATGGGCCTATCAGCAGAACAGATCGACGCGCTGCAGCTCCTGATCACCCGCGACGATTTCCCCTTCCGTCTTGTGGGATATATAGATGGCCGTGGCAACGCGTGGGAAAAATTGCTCGCGGAAGGCCGCATGATGCTGGGCGACGGGCGACTGACACTCGCCGGACTGAAGCTCTACGCCGACGGCGCGCTCGGCTCGCGCGGCGCGCTGCTGCTCGCCGATTACAGCGACGATCCGGGCAACCGCGGCATCGCCATCACAAACATCGACACCATACACTTCGAGACCGTCCGCGCAATCCGGGCAGGATTGCAGGTGTGCGTCCATGCCATCGGTGACGGAGGGAACCGCCTCACCCTCGACGCGTACGAGCGCGCACTCGCGGAAGCCGGGCGCCCGATGCATGCGTTACGCGTCGAACATGCACAGGTGATTGCGGATGACGATATCCCGCGTTTTGCACGACTGGGTATCATCCCGAGCATGCAGCCCATCCACTGCACGAGCGACATGTACTGGGCCGAGAGTCGTGTCGGTCCCGACCGGGTGCGCGGCGCCTACGCCTGGCGAGCGCTCATCGATGCGGGCGCATGGATACCCGCTGGAAGCGACTGTCCGGTCGAGGACCCGAATCCCCTGTTGGGCATCCATGCCGCATGCACACGCCAATCACCCGATGGCATCCCGGCATCGGCTCACGATATTGAAACGCGCTTCAACCGTGGAGGCGCATCTTCTCCGCGCGCCGAACAATACCAGGACGGATGGTATGGCGCGCAGAAACTCACGCGCTCCGAAGCGATCCGCGCCTACACGATCTGGGCAGCCAGGGCCGCAGGAGTCGACGGGGAATTGGGCAGTCTCGAAGAGGGCAAACGTGCCGACTTCATTGTGCTCAGCAACGATATCAGCAACACCCCCGCGGAGGACCTGCTGAAGACCACTGTCGAACGGACGTACGTGGGTGGTGAGCGGGTCTATGAGCGCGCGGAGAACACGCCCAGGTAGCGCGTTGCGCGAAGGCATATCCCCTAGGACGGTGCGGCATCACGCTCCAGTGCTGCCGCACACTGGTCCCTATTTTTCCCCTCCCGGAATCCCTGCTCTTTCGTATCTTGCATGGTTGTATTCGAAATAGTATGAGTCCCTGTATGTCCATTCGTGTCACCCCTCTCCTCCTCATGTGCGCCGTCCTGACACTCGGCGCCGTCGCGCAGAAACGCGAGCTGACATATCAACTCGCCGAAGGAACGACGATCAAGTACAAGAGGCTGGAGAATACAACCGGCATGGCCCACACGATGAAAGGGCTCCTGACGGAGATGAACAAATCCGTCGAGTCGTTCCTGACCATTCGCGTCGAGAAATCCTCGCCGGAACAACTGGTTCTTACTGTAGTGCAGGATACTGCGCTCGTGACCGACCGCGCGGTGAGTCAGTCCCCCGGAGTGGACTTCGACAACGTATTGACGCGTCGTCCTGTGCGTTTGACCCTGAGCCGGAAGGGTGCCCTGTTGCGCGCCGAACCGCTTGCCCCGCTCGAGGTGCAGGGATCCCCTATCCCGGTGAATCCGGGCACGTTCGCCCGTCGCGCCATGGTATTCCCCTCCCTGCCGGCACGGACGTTGTCTGTCGGCGATACATGGACCGATTCAGTCAGCGACACTGCCCGGCCACGGTACAAAGATCCGACACTTGGCGAAGGAACGGGGCTCCGCTACACGCAGGCCCAGACGAACTACCACGTGGATTCTCTGGTAAAGCTGCATGGCCGCGAATGTATAAAACTTACATGGAGCGGCACTGTCAGCGCGGAAGGCAAGGCGCTGTTCTCGTCGAGCGAGCGGTTCACCGAAGACGAAACCACCGTCGACGGCACTCTGTACGTCCGTGTTTCCGACGGACTGCCCGTCCGGTTTACACTGCGCACGCGCAAACAGTCGACCGTGGCCGTGTTCGAACAGGAATCCGAAGTGCTGCCCTCCTCGTCCACCACAGAAACGACACTGATCTATCTACCTTCTTAACCAATCACCGGAGAACTCATGAAACGCCCGTCACTCGCGATGCTCGTGCTCGCGGCCCTCGTTGCCTGCGCGCCTCTTGCGTCCGCGCAGAACGCCATTTACAAATTCAAACAGGGAAAACCCTACAAGTACCTCCTCGAGTACAAGCGCGACGTGATTCAGGAGATGATGGGCAACACCATGAACATGAGCATGGAGGGTACCGGGAGCGCGGTGTACACCATGACAGCCAGGCGCGAGAACGGCGACATGGACATCACCATGAAAATCGAATCGTGCCTGCTCCTCATGGAGTCGCAGGAAGGTACACAGACCTTCGGTGAGGCGCTCAAGGATCGCGAATTCAAATACACGATCGCATCCAATGGCAAGGTGCTCGACCGCGACACCACCGTGGAATTCCCCGAGGATCCCAGTTCGCAGATCGTCGCCGAAATGATGGGCATCATGGTGCCTCTCGACGCCGAGAAACTCGCGTCCGAAAAAACCTGGGAACGCAACAAGATCGACACCCTGGGCGAGGGCGACAACACCACGATGCTCACGCGCAAGTCGATCTTCGAGAACAAGGGCACGAAGGATCTCAACGGCCGCTCCTGCACCGAGATAGCCGTGAAGACCGTCAAGAACTCGGAAGGCCGCATGGTTCGCGGCGATAACGACCTGGCCATGACCGGCGAGGAGAACGGCGAGGGTTCGCTTCTGTATGATCAGGCGGAGGGCCTCCTCATTACACTGAACATGACCGAAAAGGGCGAGCAGACGATCTCGCAGGTCGGCGGTGGTTCGATGAAGGTGAACATCGCCATTTCAACGACCAGGAAAACCGAGTACATACCGGACTAGAAATATGAACAGCGCGCGCGGGGGAGCAACAAACTCCCCCGCCGTGCGTATGATCGATGGTTCGGCCGTATTATCCGTGCGCCGACGTTCGGGCAGCTTCCTGTATCATCACGATCGAGGTACACCATGACACTCCGCTCCATCGCACTGTCTCTCCTCTTCCTGTCCTTCGCGGCTGCCGCCGCGACGGCGGCGCCCGTACACGCGGCGCAGGGCGAGGCTCCGGTCGCTGCATCGGACTCCGTGAAAAAAACCGTCGACCTGAAGGCCGAGCAGCAGCGGCTCAGCGCCGAGCTGCAGACACTCACACAGCAGTTGTCCGACATCAAACGTCAGTTGGAAAGCGGTGACAATGACGAGGCCCGCGAACGGCTCGCCGATACGGAACGCCGCGTGAAATCGCTCGAGAAGAAACTGGCCAAACTCCAGGCGCGCATCGACGCGGGCGACACCGTCGCCGAACTCGACGACGCGGAGGACGAGGAAATGTGGGATGAAGGCGATTTCGAGTTCGGTGAAGACTGGACGCTCGCCGACGGAAACGTCGATGACGACGAGGACCAGTTCTCGTTCAAACCCGACCTGTACCGCAAGATCCCGGGCGCCTTCACCATTCCCTTCCCGCTCGCCACGGGCTTCGCAGAGACCATCTTCCGCTATAATCGCGTCGATGGAGTATACATCGGGCTCGCGAAACCCAAGCGCCTGTACTGGCACAGCCAGCCGCATCTGGTCGGTTCAGGCTCGCTGGGCTACGGCTTCGCGAATCACCGCTGGCGGTATTCGCTCGGACTCTATCTCCCGTTCTACTTCGACAACATGATCGTGGACTTCGGCGGCGAAGGCCATTCGGTGACCGATTCGAAGGATCAGTGGGCGGTGGATCTGGAGGAGAACACCGGCATGGCGTTTTTCGCGCGCGAGGATTTTATGGACTATTTCAACCGCGAGGGCTTCTCGGTCTCGGCGTCATGGGCATATAAAGGACCCGAGAGTCTGAATCTCCGCGCATCGGCGGCCTACCTGCACGACACTTACGACAACCTCCGCCGGTACACCAACTGGTCGCTGTTCGGCGGCGACAAAGTGTTCCGTCCGCAGCCGTGGATAAACAGGGGTAATATCAACTCGCTGATCTTCAACGTCTCGGCGAGCACCACCACACCCACCTCCTCGTCGGCGCACGGCTGGACGGCCACGGCGGCGTACGAGATGGCGGGCGGCGCGACAAAGGGCGATTACGAATTTACGCAGGTGACAATCGACGTGCGCCGCTATCAGCCGCTGCGCGATTTTCTGAATCTGAACGTACGCGGCCGCATCGTGTTGAGCGACGGCGATGTGCCCGTGCAGAGAGCCGTGGAACTTGGCGGCCTCGGGACGCTTCCCGGATATCGTTTCAAGGAATTCGGCGGCACCAATGCGGCGATCGTCAATGCCGAGCTCATCTTCCGCAACACCCTGTTCGAGGAATCGAGCGATTGGGTTGCGCGTGCCGTGACGAGCATCAACCTCATTCTCTTTGCGGACGCGGGCGTGGTCAGCGACGCGGCCCTGGTGTCGGGCGCGGCGGATTTCCGCACGGGACTGCTCGACGCATCCTTCAGCGACACGTTCCTGAGCCGCCAGTGGAAGAGCGACTTCGGCGTCGCGATCGGCAATGCCGACGGCAATTTCCGCATCGGTGTCGCGTGGCCGATGGTCAAGACGGCCTTCTCAGAGGATGCACGTTTTGTGCTGCGCTTCTCGCGCCCGTTCTGACACACCTGCCGTACTACGAGCACGGAGGCCGGGTTTTCCCCGGCCTTTTTTTTCGGACGATATTACGCCCTTTCCGCGAAGCGTGCCGGCGCCTCGTCCCTGCCCAGCCCGCGCACCGCCGCGTACACCGCGTCGATCAGCGCATCGCGTGTCTGATGATCGTCGGCCTCGATCACGACGGACTCATCACGCCGCGTGAGGCACCATGAGGCGATGATGCGCATCTCCGCGATGTCTTCCTTCCCGCCGAGGAACAGTTCGTTCTGGCCGCTGAAGAAGGACTCCGACAGCAACGTGCGCACATTCTGCCGCGTGCACGCGCGCTGATCCAGCAGTTCCTGCGCCACGAGCATGCCGGATTTCATGCAGTGCACCTCCACGAAGGTGCGACGTGCGAGAGTGACGATCACCAGATTCTGATAACGGACCGAGCGCGCCATGACACGCTGCTGCCGCACGATACGTTCGAGATCGCGCAGACGGTCGCGCACCGACGCCGCTCCTTCGAAGTCGAGCGCCTCGGCACGCGACTCCATCGCCGCCCGCAACCCGTTGAGCACCGAGTCGTGCCGACCGCGGAGGAACTGTCGCACGCGCTGCACCTCCTCGGCGTACTCCTCGGCAGACTGCAGTGAAGCGCAGGGCGCGCCGCAGCGTTTGATGTCGTAGTACAGGCACGGGGTTGCGGTATCGCGGGGCGTGATGCGTCCGTCGCATTCGCGAATGAGGAAGATGCGATCGATCACCTCGAGTGCGCGTTCGACGGCGAAGCGCGAGCTGAAGGGTCCGTAATAGTCGGCGCCGTCGTCCTCCATGTCGTAGGTCCAGGAGATCGTCGGGAACGTGTCGGCGCAATCGATGCGGATGAACGGATACGCGCGCGCACTTTTAAGCAGCGCGTTGAAGCGCGGCTGATGCTGGCGTATGGCCCGCGCCTCGGCGAGCAGCGCCGACAGTTCGGTGTCGGTGGTTTTCCAGGTGATGGACGCCACCGCGCGCGCGAGTTTGAGGACCTTTTCGCTGTGCCCGACATTATAGCGGAAATACGAGTGCACGCGGTCCGACAGATCCCGCGCCTTGCCGATGTAGATGATGTGACCGCGCGCGTCGTGGAAGAAATAGATGCCGGGTTCATGCGGCAGGGCCGCCAGGGCCGGCTGCAGTTTCAGGAAGTTTTTCGGCGGTGTGGTGACCCGATACACCGGTTTGTTCTGGAACGAGAGCAGGTCGCCCAGATCAGCCACGTCGTGTTCCTCCGACACCATGCCGGCGAAGTGCAGCAGGATGCGGGCGGTCGTTTCCGCGTCACCCGAGGCGCGGTGCGCGCGGGGATTGCTGATGCCGAGATGGCGCGCGATGGAGCCGAGATTCTTCTTCGCCAGCGCGGGAACGAGGCGCCGCGCGAGGCGCGCCGTGCACAACACCGCGTTCTCCAAAGGCGCGAGCCCCGCGCGCCGCAGCGCGGCGTCGACGAAGGAAAAGTCGAAACGCGCATTGTGTCCGACAAAGACTGCGTCGCCGATGAATGCGCGTATGGCCGGCAGCACCTCGTCCGCATCGGGAGCGGAGTAGACCATCTCGTTGGTAATGCCCGTCAGTTCCGTGATGAACGGTGGAATGAACTGCCTGGGATTGATCAGCGTCTGGTACTTCTCCACCACCCGTCCCTCCGCCACACGGACGAGCGCGATTTCCGTCATCCTGTTGTGGTCCGGACTCAAGCCCGTCGTCTCAACGTCGCATACGACGAATTCCGCATCGGGAATCTGCAAGGCATGAAGCGGCGGTCGCATGGTGGAGTGAGGAGTTGGGAATTAGGATTTAGGAGTTAGGAATCGGGAGTTGGGATTGGAGACTGGGGACGAGGGACGAGGGACTGGGGACGAGGGACTGGGGACTGGGGACGAGGGACTGGGGACTGGGGACGAGGGACTGGGGACTGGGGACGAGGGACTGGGGACTGGGGACCGAAATAACTATCTGGAGGAATGTAACGCTTGGTGTCTACTATCTACCATCTACTCATCTACCATCTACTTATCACACCACATCATAAAAATTCCGATTCTGAATCTTGATGACACGGCCGGGACGTTGGACGAGCAGACCGTAGTCGTGCGTGGCAATGATGCAGGCGGTGCCACGCTTGTTGATGCGATCGAAGATGGCAAGGATGTCGCGGGATGCGACGGGATCGAGATTACCCGTGGGTTCGTCCGCGAGAAGAATCACGGGATCGTTCACCAGCGCACGCGCGATGGCCACGCGTTGCTTCTCGCCGCCGGACAGGTCGGAAGGCATGGCATGCTCCTTCGACGAGAGCCCGACCTCCGAAAGCACCTTGTGCACGCGCGGCCCGATCATCTGTCGTTTTGCGCCCGTGACGTGCAGCGCGAAGGCGACATTTTCGGCGACGGTGCGGTCCTCGAGCAGCCGGTAGTCCTGAAACACGATGCCGATGCTCCGCCGCAGAAAGGGAATCTGCTGCCTCCGCAGCGCGGACGAATCGTATCCGCCCACGCGCACGCGGCCGAAGGACGGCAGCACGTCCATGTATATGAGTCGCAGAAAGGAGCTTTTCCCGACGCCGGTCTCACCGATGATGTACACGAACTCTCCTTCCGAAATCAGAAGGTTCGCCCTCTCGAGCACGACCTGCGCGCTGAAGGTGAGACGGACGTTGTGGAATTCTATCATCGACTCGCGCCCGCAGAGGCGATGCCGCGATTAACCGCGATGGTTCGCGCCGCGAGTATCGCCTCTCGCATACTGTCGGCGCTCGCGATGCCCTGCCCCGCGATGTTGTACGCGGTGCCGTGATCGGGCGATGTGCGGACGATGGGCAGACCGGAACTGACGTTGACTCCCCGCCCCCGCGCCTGCAGCTTGAACGGAATGAGTCCCTGATCGTGGTACATGGCAACGACCATGTCGAAGAGATCGCGGTTGTGCGCGGAGAAAAAGCCGTCCGCGGGAAAGGGTCCTTCAACGGCGATGCCCGCCGCCCGTGCCTCCGCGATCGCAGGCACGATGGCCTCGATCTCCTCGCCGCCGATGGCGCCGCCGTCGCCCGCGTGCGGATTCAGCGCGAGCACCGCGAGCCGAGGACGCTGCACGCCGAAATCCGTCTCGAGCGCGGAACGGCCGGCCTCGATGGTGCGCAGCACGCGTTCGTGTGTCACCAGCGGCGCGACCTCGCGCAAGGGCACGTGAATGGTCACCAGACCCACGGTAAGCGTATTGCTCCGCAGTATCATGATCACGCGGTTGGCCGCACCCGCCATCGCGGCCAGCATGTCGGTGTGGCCCTTGTACGGACTGCCGGCAAGCGCTATCGCCTCCTTCGAGACCGGCGCGGTGACCAGTGCCTCGGCGCCGCCGTCGCGTACTGCCGCATATGCGGCTTCGATCGCACGTATCGCGTGCGCGCCCGCCTCCGCGGTCGCGCGGCCGATCTGCGACGGATCAAAGACGCCGCCTGTGTCGAACAGCGAAATGCCCCCCTCGCGGGCCTCTTCCAACGATGTGATGCGCGAAAATTCAAGTCCCGTGCCCAGGCGCGATTCACGCCACTCCATACACTCGGCCGGACCATAAACCACCGGGCGGCACTGGGTGAAGAGATCGGAGCGGACAAAGGCCTTGAGTATGACTTCGGGCCCGACGCCATTGACGTCGCCAAGCGAGATAGCGATGACTGGTTTCATGCGTTCGTGTGTGATACGGATCAACGGCGGCACATGGCGCGCCGAGGGTGAGAGGGGATGGGACGAAATCTACGTCGCGCGCGGTCGAGATGAAACCGCCGCCGTTCGCTATTGTGACGCGAGTTTGTAGTTGCCGTTCTTCTGGCGATCGATGAAAATGAAGGTGCGCCGCAAATCGGGATACTCCCAGGTCTCCTCGGCGGGAGAATCCGGCGCGAGCACACGCTGTACATCCCCCGGCGGACCGTACAGGATGTAGATCTTTCCCCTGTCGGTCAGCGCGCCGTTGGGGGCGGAGAGTGTCTGATACGCGTAATACGCCTCATCCACGCGGCGGAAGTATTCCACAAGCAATTCGTTGATCGCGGTGCCCGGGGTCGGATCTTTCTTCCGCCACCAATCAAGGATACGCTGCATGAGTTCCTCTTCGGGACCGCTCTCGAGATCCTCGGTTTCCTCTTCCGTCAGAATGTGCCGCATGACGAGCAGCGCGAATTGCGGATCCTGTATCGAGAGAGGCATGTCCTTCCAGTACACACGGAGGCCGCTGGATACGGTGTCGACGCGGTCCTCGTCGGTCGCGCGCGCGGAGAGGCGGTACATGCCCGGATCGAGCGTGTCGGTGGGCAGTGCAAACACAAACAGCGAGGCATCTGTTGCTGTCGTTTCCAGCAGCGGAAACGATGCCGCCAGTCCCGCGCTGTCGACCACCGTGGCGCCCTTGAGCACCGCGACGGGCTGGGTCGCGTATTCCCAGATCACGGCACTGGGCGATCCGGGCGTCGCGGCGCGAGACATCGTGAAGGTCCATTTCGCCTCGGGAGAGGCGACACCCGCGACCGCAATCCGCGACGGCCGCGCGAAGGGGACGCTACGTCCGAACACCGCCACCGAAGGGGTCTGCGCGTCCTGATCGGACCACGAGAGCGGAATGATGGAACTGATTACCGGACCTTCCTGTCCGAATTTTTTGACCGTGAGATGCTGGCGCAGCACGCGTTCGCGCGTCGAGGTGCCGTCGCCGACGGTGATGGCCAGGGTGTAGACGCCTGGATCGCAGCGGAAACTCCGGTGCATGAGCGCGAATTCGTCCCGCGAATTTGTCGCGAGATAACTTCGCGCCTCGACGGTGGCCCGGTCGTGCGCCGTGGCGACAGTCCCGCCCTGTGCATCGAGCAGTTCATACGACACCTCGAGCCGTCCGGCGAACAGCGAATCGCCCGCCCGCTCGGGCACGCGCTGGAATACGATATAATCGTGCGTCACACGCACAAACGCGTCGATGCGGCAGTGTCCGGCGGGAGCGGGAAACTGGTGCAGTTCCACCGCGATAAGATCGCCGTAGGCGGGTGCGGCCGGGGCCGCGGGGGTCGGGGAAAAGCGCAGTGCCTGCGCCCGTCCGTCTGCCGCGAGGATCAGGGCCGCCGCGAGGCACCATACGCGCAGTTGCGTGATTGTCGATGCGTGTTTCATGGTTCCTCGATGCGGTATTGCTGGATTTTTCTGTACAAGGTGCGGCGGTTGATGCCGAGTATTTCCGCGGCCAGCGAACGTTTCCATTCGACGTGCGCGAGCACGCGCAGAATGTGCTGCCGCTCCATGTCCTCGAGTGTCGTGTCGACGGGGCAGGCCTCGCCCGCGCGCCGCGCCGCCGTGCCGCCGTGCTCGCGCACGTACGGCGGAAGATCGTCGAGCGTCATGCGCGGACCGCGCGCGAGAATGAGCGCGCGCTCGAGTACGTGTTCGAGTTCGCGCACATTGCCGGGCCAGGTGTGCCGGAGCAGCGCCTCGAGCGCGTCGCGCTCGATGACGGGCGTCTCGCGCCCCTGATCGGCCGCAAGGCGAACGAGGGCGTGATCGATGAGCATCGGCACGTCCTCCATGCGCTCTCGCAGCGGGGGAATGTCGATGGTCACAACATTGAGGCGGTAGAACAGGTCCTCGCGAAAATCGCCGTGCGCCACGATGTCGCCGAGGTCGGTCTTCGACGACGAGATCACGCGGACGTCGATCTTTCGTGTCGCGTTCCCGCCCACGGGACGCACCTCCCAGTCCTCGAGCACGCGCAGAAATTTCGCCTGCATGTGCATGGGCATGTCGGCCACTTCGTCGAGGAATATCGTTCCGCTGTCGGCACTCGCGAGCAGACCCGCCTCGCGCGTCACCGCGCCGGTGTAGGCGCCTTTCTCGTGACCAAAAAGCTCGCTCTCGAGCAGCGTCTCGGGCAGCGCGCCGCAGTTGATCGCGACAAACGGCGCGTCCTTGCGCGCACCGCCATGATGGATCGCGCGCGCGATCAGTTCCTTCCCCGTGCCGGATTCGCCTGTCACGAGCACGTTGGTACGCGTGTGCGCCACGCGGCCGATCACGTCGAACACCTGGCGCATCGCGTCGCTGTGTCCGATGATGTTCCCGAAGGAGTACCGGCGCTGCACCCTTTCACGCAACACCTCCACCTCGCGCTGCAGGAGATGCTGACGGACCGCCTTCTGCAGAACCACCAGAAACTCGTCGTAGTTGAAGGGTTTGCTGATGTAATCGAACGCCCCCTCCTTCATCGCCTGCACGGCCGCGGTGACGGAACCGAAGCCGGTGATCATGATCACCACGGCCTCGGGCATCTGCTGGCGTATGTGTCCGAAAAGTTCCAGGCCGCTCATGCCGGGCATCTGCACGTCGGTGATCACGACGCCATACACCGTCTCCCCGAAATGCGTCAGGGCCGTGCGCGGGTCGGAGAACGTGTCGACTGCGATGCCGTGGCGCTGGAGGTAGCGCTCGAGTACGCGGAGCATCTCCTGGTCGTCGTCGACGATCGCGACGGGCACTGCGGGCGTCATGTCTCCTCCAACCTCCGCAGGGCGAACACGACGGTGAACACCGATCCCTCGCCGGGTGTCGATTCGGCCGTGATGCTTCCCCCGTGCTCCTCGACGATGCGGCGGCACACAGCGAGGCCGAGCCCCGTGCCCTTCCCCACGTCCTTCGTCGTGACAAAGGGATCGAACACACGGGCGAGCAGTTCGGGTTTCATGCCCGGGCCTGTATCGGATATACGGATGCGGATCTCCTTTTCGTCGGACCGCGCCTCAATGCCGATCCGCCGCGCGCGGCCGTCCTCGACAGTCGCCAGGGCGTCTATCGCGTTCACGAGCAGGTTCAGAAACACCTGCTGCATGTGGTGCGGATCCGCGCGAAGCTGGGGCAGCCCGGCCGGAACGTCCACGGTGATCGCGACGTCAAGTTTCTCGGCCTTGCCGCGCAGCAGCGAGACTGCGCGCAGCAGTTCAAGGCCCATCTCGATGCGTTCGAAACGCAGTGGTTGCGGACGCGCAAAGGCGAGCAGTTCGCGGATCAGGTTCGCGATGCGGTCGGTCTGGCCGATGATCGTCTCGAGGTCCTCGCGCTCGGAATGTCCGGCGGGCCTGTCGAGCAGCAGCACCTCGGCAACGCCCGAGATGATGTTGAGCGGGGTGCCCATCTCGTGCGCGATGCCGGCGGCGATCTGCCCGAGCAGCGCGAGCTTCTCGTTCTGAATCACCTGGCGCTCGAGCTGCCGCATTTCGGTCATGTCGCGGATGATGGCGATGGTGCCGAGTATCTCGTCGGCCTCGTCGCGCAGCAGCGTCACCGACATGCTCGCCATCACAGCGCGCCCGTCGCGCGTCACGAGCTGGGTGTGATGGTCGCGCACAAATCCGTCCCGCAGAATGCGCTCGCGCAGCAGCGCGTTTTCGTTCCGCCGCGCGTCGGCGGGCCAGAGGAATTCGACCGTGCGGTCGAGAACCTCATCCTGCGTGTAGCCAAATGTGGCCTCCGCGCCGCGGTTCCAGAAGAAGATGCGTTCGCCATTTTCGACGCCGATGATCGCGTCCACCGCGTGCATCACCACATGCTGCACGAATCGTTCGTGCACAGTCTTGCCCTTTTTCACGAAGGCGATCGTCTCCGTCACCGCGTCGGTCACAACCTCGCGCAGCGCCGACTTCTGCTCGTCGCTGAGCGTCGTGTCGCCGAGGATGCGCGCGATGCGGGCATCCATGTCGAGGAAGTAATCGTGCAGAAGTGAATGGAGTCGCGATTCCACGGGGCGATGCTCTCAGGGTGTGGGGTTCCGCGCGGAGGGCGCGTTTTCCGTTACAACACGCGACGGAAAAAAAGAGTTACACGTCGAGGTTGCGGACGTATTTTGCGTGCTTTTCGATGAACTGCCGGCGCGGTTCCACCGCGTCGCCCATGAGGATCGAGAACAGGCGGTCGGCCTCCGCGGCGTTCTCCATCGTCACCTGCATGAGTGTGCGGGTTTCGGGATTCATCGTCGTCTGCCACAGTTGCTCGGGGTTCATTTCGCCAAGACCCTTGAAGCGCGAGATCACGATGCCGTCCTTGCGTGTCGCGACTTCCTCCGTCGCTTCTTCGGCGGTCGAGGTTTCGTCGTCGCGCGCGCCGCGGAGAACCTTGATGATTTCGTCGCGCTCCTCGTCATCGAAGGCGTAGCGCTCCATGCGGCCTTTTTTCAGCTTGTACAGCGGCGGCTGGGCGATGAAGACGCGGCCGGCGTCGAGCAGGTCGCGCATGTAACGGAAGAAAAACGTCAGGAGCAGTGTGCGGATATGGCTGCCGTCGACGTCGGCGTCGGTCATGATGATGATTTTCCCGTAGCGCAGTCCGCTGAGATCGAAGTCGTCGCCGTTCCCGATGCCCACGCCGATGGCCGAGACCATCGCGTTGATCTCCTCGTTCTCGAGGATTTTATGCAGGCGCGCCTTTTCCACGTTGAGGATTTTTCCCTTGAGCGGAAGTATCGCCTGGA
Source organism: Ignavibacteriota bacterium (assembly GCA_016218045.1). Lineage (NCBI taxonomy): Bacteria > Pseudomonadati > Ignavibacteriota > Ignavibacteriota bacterium. The sequence continues at coordinate 124,408 of JACRFB010000031.1, read as the reverse complement.
AGCGGCGGTCGCGGCCCTGTTTTGCCGAACCACCCGCGGAATCACCCTCGACGAGATACACTTCGCAATGCTCGGGATCGGTGATCGAGCAGTCGGCGAGTTTCCCCGGCAGGCTCAGCGATTCGAGCGCGTTCTTCCTGCGGGTCAGGTCGCGCGCCTTGCGCGCGGCCTCGCGCGCCTCGGCGGCGCGCAGGGCCGTGTCGATGATGCGCCGGGCGATGCCGGGATTCTGCTCGAGATGCATGGCGAGCTGTTCTCCGATCACCGTCTCGACGGCGCTCTTTGTTTCGCTGTTGCCGAGCTTCGTTTTTGTCTGCCCTTCGAACTGGGGTTCGGCTACCTTCACGCTGAGCACCGCCGTGAGTCCCTCGCGGAAGTCGTCGCCCGAGATCGTGATCTTCGCGCCTTCCTTGAGCAGGTTGTTCTTGTAGGCGTAGTTGTTCATCGACCGCGTAAGCGCGGTCTTGAATCCGATGAGATGCGTGCCGCCCTCGTGCGTGTTGATGTTGTTGACGTAGGTGTAGATGTTTTCGGTGTACGAATCGTTGTACTGCAGTGCAAGTTCCACGGGCGTGTTGTCGCGCTCGCCCTCGATGTAGATCGGTTCCTTCATGAGACTGGTGCGGTTCGCGTCGATGTATTTGACAAAATCGCGCAGCCCGCCCTTGAAGAAGTACGTCTCCTCCTCGCCGTTGCGGTCGTCGCGAAGGGTGATCTTGATGCCCTTGTTGAGATACGCGAGTTCGCGCAGGCGCTCCTCGAGCACGTCGAATCGGAAGTCCCGCATTTTGAAAATCTCGCCGTCGGGCAGGAAGGTGGTTGTGGTGCCGGTGCGGCGGGCCTTGCCTGTCGCGCGCACTTCACTGGTGGGAATGCCGCGCGCGTAGGTCTGCGTGAATACCTGTCCGTCGCGCTGCACCTCGACCTCGAGCCATTCCGACAGGGCGTTCACGACCGACACGCCGACACCGTGCAATCCGCCCGACACCTTGTAGGTCTGCTTGTCGAATTTACCGCCGGCATGCAGCATACACATGACGACCTGCAGGGTGCTGACTTTTTTCACGGGGTGCGGTCCGGTGGGAATGCCACGGCCGTTGTCGGACACGGTGCACGAGCCGTCCTTGTTTAGGGTGATGCTGATCGTGTCGCAGTACCCGGCGAGGGCTTCGTCGATCGAGTTGTCGACAACCTCGTTCACGAGGTGGTGCAATCCGCGCTGGCTCACGTCGCCGATGTACATGGCGGGCCGCTTGCGCACGGCCTCCAATCCTTCCAGAACCTTGATGCTGCTTTCTGAATACTCTGTTGTGGCTGCGATGTCGTTGGTCATGATATCTCTGTGCTGATGGTTATTTGCCTATGCAGAATCGTGCGAAGACGGCATGGAGCACGTCGTCGTTGGTGACGTCGCCTGTGATCTCTCCTAGCGCCGCAATGGCGGCACGGGTGTCGAGGGCGACGAGTTCTTCGCCCGCTCCGCCGTCCAGCGCGGCGGTGGCGGAATTGAGCGCGGCGGCTGCGCGGCGGAGGCAGTCCGCATGCCGCGCATTGGTGACAAGTGCCTCGGCGCCGGACGCGGCGGGCAGCCGTGTGCGCGCGTGCACGCAGAGCCGCGACAGCAGCGTGAGTATTCCCTCGCCGCTTCGGGCCGAGACGCGCAGGACGTCCGGGTCCTCGGACAGTGCGCCCGAAGCTTCGCCAAGCTGGTCGATCTTGTTCAGGACGGTGAGGAACGGTGTGCCCGTGTGCAGTGACGCGTGAAGCGCCTGTGCGGCGTCGTGCGCAAACCCGAGCCCGCCGGTTTCGGCCGCGTCGATAACCCAACAGACGGCATCGGCCTCCGCAAGCTGCTCGCGGCTGAATTCGATCCCCGCCTGCTCGGCCTCGTCCCGCGCCCCGCGCAATCCGGCGGTGTCCACAAAGCGAAACGCGGTTCCGTCGTGTGTCATCATCTCCTCGATGAAGTCGCGCGTGGTGCCGGGCGCGTCGGTCACTATCGCGCGGCGCGTGCCGAGCAGCGCGTTGAACAGACTCGACTTGCCCGCGTTCGGACGACCGGCAAGCACAACCTTGAATCCATCGCGCAACAGGCGGCCGCCCGCATACCCGTTGAGCGCGGTCGCAATGGCCGCACGCGCCGCGATAAGTTCGTCGCGGAGCTGCGCGCGTGTCACGAGTTCGACGTCTTCCTCGGCAAAGTCGAGATTCAGTTCGAGCAGCGACAGGCAGCGGACGAGCCGTTCGCGCATCTCCGCGACCGCGGCCGAAAGACGCCCCTGCATCTGCGCAATGGATGCGAGCCGGGCCGCGTCGGAACGCGCGTGTATCAGATCGGCGACGGCCTCGGCCTGCGCAAGATCCAGCCGTCCGTTTAGAAATGCCCGGCGGGTGAACTCGCCCGGTTGTGCGTGGCGCACGCCCTGCGCGAGCACGCGGTCGAGCACCGCGCGCGACACCACCGTGCCGCCGTGACAGGATATCTCGGCGACGTCCTCTCCCGTGTATGAAGCAGGCGCGCGGAACAGTGTCACAACCGCCTCGTCGATAGTCCCGCCATCGCCCGAGAGAATACGGCCGAAGTGCGCCGTGTGTGACGCAGCCGCGCGCAACCGCTCACCCGCGGAAAAGGTTGCCGCCGTCGCATCGATGGCGGCCGGACCCGACACGCGTATCACGGCGATACCTCCCGTGCCGGGCGGTGTTGCACATGCCGCGATGGTGTCGTGCGCGCCTGGGGAGCGCAGTGTCCGCGGATCCGCATTCATCGCACCACAACGTCCACGACAAGGTCCTCGTGCAGGGCCTCGTTCAGTTTTTTCCGGAGTTCGTCGCGGCGCAGCGACAGTTCCTGCCTCCACGCGGCGTCGGGCACGTGCAAGTGCAACACGCCGTCCTTGAACCGTGTCGGTGTCGCGTGTTTCGCCACCGCCGCGCCGGCAAGTTCGCTCCAGCGCACAAGCAGCTCGTGCTCCCGCACCTTGCGCTCCATGCCGTATTCCTTCAAGGCGTCGCGGAGTGCGCCATGGAACGGCGTAATGCCACCAAGCGGTCTCATGCGGCCTCCGCGTGCGCGTGGACGCCGCCGTCACTCACACGATACAGAGCGCGCTCGTCGGGCAGACCCGGCAGCGCATCGAGTATCGCGTGGTTGGCGGTGGTGATGAAGGTCTGCCCGAGGCGCGGTATCACCGCAAGGATGCGGCGCAGCCGCGTGTCGTCGAGTTCGCTGAACACGTCGTCGAGCAGGAACATCGGACGCTCGTCGAGGTGATCGTTCAGAAAGAACCACTCCCCCGCCTTGAGGGCGATGAGCAGGGTCTTGTGCTGGCCCTGTGAGGCGTGCGCGCGCACATCCATGCCGTTGAGTGTTATCTCGAGATCGTCGCGGTGCGGACCCACCGACGTCACGCCGCGATGGGCGTCGCGCTCGAGCGCGTGTCCCAGAGCCGCGCGGAATTGTTCGGCCGCGTCGCCCGCGTCCATGTCCACAACGGCGCTCTGCACATACCGGAAGGCGGGCAGTTCGCGGTCTTCGACCACGTCCGACATCGCGCGCCGGAAATAGGGGTCGTATTCGACAACAAACGCCCTGCGCCGTCGTGTGATGCGCACCGCGCACTCCGAGAGCGTCGTATCCCATGCCTCGAGCTGCGCGCGAAGCGCGTGTACGCGATGTCCGTGGTCGGAGAGCAGCGCGTTTCGATGACGAAGTATGCGCCGGTACTCGATGAGATCCAGCAGGTATTGGCGGCTTACCTGCGAGACGACAAAGTCCATAAACGACCGCCGTTCGGCGGGGCCGCCTGCGGTGATCGCCCGGTGCTGCGGCGAAAGAGTCACGACGGGGAATCGTCCGATGAGATCAGCCGCGGCTTCGAGCGGTGCGTTGTCGAGCTCGATTTTCTTGCGCATCGCCACCTGCACGCCCACGGTGTGGCGCACGCCGGAATCGCTGTGGAATACACCGTCCGCGCGCATCGACTCCTCGCCGCGCCGAAGCAGCGTGCGGTCGGCCGTGGTCACAAAACTCCGCGTCGTGCAGAGCAGCGACACCGCCTCGAGCACTGTCGTTTTTCCCGCGCCATTTTCACCCCACAGCAGAATGATGCCCGGGGGACATTCCAGTTCGCTCTGCCAGTGGTTCCGGATGTTCTGGATGCGGAGATGAGTCAGGATCATGATTACGCGTTGAGGCGCAGCGGCATCACCAGCATCAGGATGTCGAGATCCTCCGGCTGCGTCGTCGGGGCGAGCAGTCCCGCCCGCGTCGCGGAGCTGAACCGGAAGGTCACGTCGTCGCTTTCGAGATGGGACAGCGCCTCGGAGATGTATTTTGCGTTGAAGCCGACGTCGAGATCCTCGTCGGCGCTGAATGTCGAGGCCACGGTCTCGCGCGCCTCGCCGCCGAAATCCACGTCCTCGGCGAAGACGCGCACCATGTCTTTCGTGATCGAGAAACGGATCTGATTCGTCACCGCGTTCGAGAAGATGGAGCAGCGGTGCACGGCCGCGATCATCGCCGTGCGGTTAACCTCGAGAAGCTTGTCGTTCTCGAGAGGGATGACACTCTCGTAATTCGGGTAGCGCTCGTCGATGATGCGGCTCACAAGCTGCACGTCGGCGAGGGTGAAGCGCACATTGGTCTTGCCGAAGACGAGCGACACGGTGCCCGCGTCTATCGACCGCAGCACCAGCGTCAGGGCCTTCGAGGGGATGATCAGCTCGCGTTCGCCGCCGGTGTTCACCGCCGCGAGTGCGCCGGTGTGTTTGATGCGCACAAGGCGGTGTCCGTCGGTGGCCACGGCGCGGAACTCGCCGTTCTTCCACTGGAACAACACACCCATCATCGAGGGACGCAGGTCGTCGGTGCTGACGGCAAACGCCGTCTTGCCGATGATCGCGCGCAGCAGCGACGCGTCGAGTTCGAAGCCGAAATCCTCGGCCACGCTCTCGGGCTCGGGGAAGTTGGCGGCGGACTCGCCGGCCATCCGGTATTCGCCCTGTTCGGTTTTCAGCAGGACGCGGTTCGTCGAGAGGTCGGCCTGCACGGTCACGTCCACCGACGTCAGCGCGCGCAACGCCTCGTTGAGCTTTTTCGCGGGAATCGCAAGCACGCCGTCCTTCATGCCGTTCACGGGCAGGGTCACGCGCATCGTGATCTCGAGATCGCTCGCCGTCAGCCGCAGGTCGTTGCCCGTGAGTTCGAACAGCACGTTCTCCAATATGGGGAGGGTCGACTTCGCGGGCACGACGCTGATGATCTTGGCCAGCGCCTTGCTGAGGTCATTGCTGATTACCGAGAATTTCATGGGCTCCTCCGGATGTGGTCGCGATAAACCGCCGAGCGGCGGCGCTCGTTTCCCCCTTTCCGCTGCGCGGGAGAGGGGCAAAAGGGCATTCCGATGTATCGTTGAAATATACCGAAAATCCGCGCGCGGTTCAATGCCGCGCGCGGACCCCGGCTCCGTCTCGGGACGGAGTTATGTGCGGTACTGCGAGGTGATGTCGGCGTTGCGTTTCCGCGAGAGAAAACGGAACTCGTCGATGGGGAGCGTCGCGTCGGGCGTGATGGTGATGCGCAGGAAATGGCGCAGCATCAGACGGTTCAACACCGAGAGCGTGCCTTCGGTGAGATACGCCGCCATGGTGGGATGAACGATGAGCGTCAGCCGCAGTTCGCGCGAATCGACCCTGAAACGTTTCAGCCACCGCTCAATCTCGGTCAGCATCGAGGTCTTCGACTGCACACGCCCGGTGCCCTGGCAGGTCGGACACGTTTCACTGACCGACACCTGCACACTTTCGCGCACACGCTGCCGCGTGATCTGCATGATGCCGAACTCCGACAGCGGCAGGATGGTGAACTTCGCGCGGTCGCGGCGCATCTCGCGGCGCATCTCGTCGAAGACGCGCCGGTTGTTCTCGTCGTTGAGCATGTCGATAAAATCGATCACGATGATGCCGCCGATGTCGCGCAGACGCACCTGTCGCGCGATCTCATGCACGGCCTCGAGATTCGTGCGCAACGAATTGAGTTCCTGCTCGGCTTTCGCCGCGTAGCGTCCGCTGTTCACGTCAATCACCGACATGGCTTCGGCACGGTCGAAGATGAGATACCCGCCGCTCTTCAGCCACACCTTGCGGTGCATCGATTGCGCGATCTGTTTTTCGAGACCGAAGCTGTCGAAAATCGGCTCCTTGCCCCGGTACAGTTCGACGGCGTCGACTTTCGCCGGAGATACAAGGTTCACATAGGCGCGGATTTCGCGATACAGCTTGCGCGAGTCTGTCGCTACACGCGCCACGTCCGACGAGAACAGATCGCGGATCGCGCTCGACGAGGCGTTCATGTCCTTGTGTATCAGGGCGGGTGCCTTCGATTTCCGTATCGTCCGCTCGACCTGGCGCCAGGTCTGAATGAGCGACTGCAGATCGGCCCGCAATACGTCCTCGTTCTGCCCCTCCGCGACGGTGCGGATAATCACCCCGAAGCCCGGGGGCAGTATCGAACGCGCGAGTTTGCGGAGCCGGCGCTTCTCGCGGAAGTTCTGAATTTTTCGCGAGACGCCGACGGTGTCGTCGAAGGGCATCAGCACGATGAATCGTCCGGGCAACGACACTTCGGTCGTCACACGCACGCCTTTTGTGCCGACGGGCTCCTTGAAGATCTGCACCACCACGTCCTGCCCGCGCTGCAACTGCGGCGTGCGCATGCCGCGGTGGCGGCGACTGGATTTCCGATCGTCGCCGGATTCATCCTCGTCCTCGGTGTCGACGCCGTCTTCGTCGCCGGTGATCGCACCAAAATCGTGGAAGTTGTCACCCACGTCGGAAAAATGGAGAAACGCATCCTGCTCGAGACCGATGTCGACGAACGAGGCACGGATGCCGGGCATGACTTTCGCCACGGACCCGAGGTATATGTCGCCAACCATACGCTCGCGCTCGTCGGACTCGATAAAGAGCTCCGCGAGGCGGCCTTCTTCGACAATCGCAATCCTGTGCTGATTGTCGGTGGCGTTGATAATGATTTCCTTGGTCACAACTGCGTCAACAATTGGAAACGCACGCCTTCGAAGGGCTGCACGACGCGGCAGATGCCGTTCGAGCAGATGAGTCCGCCGCGCTCCGTGCCGTAACTCACGGTCGCGGTATGGACATTGCCGAGGCGGTACGAAAACTCTCCGGTGATCCAGCTTTTTTTGCCCGAGGGATCGTTCGCGTCGTTGGTGAATTCGCCGCGCAGCGATACCGCCCACGTGGGAGCGCGCGAGAGTGTCACCGATACGAACTCGTTGAAGAACGAGCGCTCATCGGGTGCGTAGGTATTGTCATGCGCCCACTGCTGTTCGAGGCTGATGCCGACGCTGTAGGCCTCGTCGAGCATGAGTTCGAGACGCACGGGAATTGTCGTGCTCGTCTGCACATGCGCGTCACGCGTCACTTCCTCGTACGGCGCGTCATAGCGGCGGTTGAAGGCGGCGCGCAGATACGATTGTCCGTCGAAATACCACTCGACCTCGGCATACGCCTCCCAAAACGGGGAGAACTCGGCGTCGAGCGCGGGGAAGAGGTCGTTCGTCTTTTTGATGGTGCGGAATGTGCCGCCGGGCAGTTGCAGATAACTTTTCTGCCGCGAGGCGACAGCGCCGTTGAGCGCGACGGTGAGTGTCGGGGAGAGGGCGTAAAACGCGTCGATCTGCCAGCCCACCTCGTCGTTGAAATCGATGGTGTGCGGCCGCCGCACCAGAAGTGTGAAGGCGTGTTCCTTGTGCACGATCGGAGGATTCTGCATGGGCAGCATACGCGTCGGACGGTTCACATCGGTTTTCTCGAGCGGATTCACCGGATCGAACTTGTAGTTCTTGTACTCGAAGGTGGCGCCAAAACCCGATTCATGGGTGTACGAGAGACTGCCGTACCATGCGTCGCCGCTGCGGTCATACCGCGTGTCGCCCGCAAGCTGATGGCGCATGCCGAACGAACGCTTGAAGGAATATTCCGCGGAGAGATCAAATCCGAGAAGGTGCAGAGCCATCGTGGCTCCGAGAATGTCGGCGTTGATCTCGTTCCAGACCGGTCCGCGCGGCGACTCGCCGCTCACGCCCGTGAGACTTGCACCCAGACGCAGCATGTGGACGGGAGTCACTTCCACATAACCGCTCTTCACGGCATAATTCTCGACGTAGGCCGAATTGAGCAGGTCGTAGTACCGCATCGTGCCCACAGCCATGATCGCGTTGAGGTAATCGTTGTGATACTCCCCGCGCAGTCCGTCGAGACCCGTGTCGTAATTGATGGCCCGGTTCTCGAACAGATTCATCGAAAGCCCCTTGCCGTAGAGCGTGAAGAAGTCGCCCGCGCGCAGTTCCAACCCTTCACGGGCATACTCGACGTAGCGTTTGCGTATGCCCTGATACCGCGGACCAAACTCGGGGGGATCGTCGTACAGATATTGAAAGCCGACAGTGAAGTCGTTCCAGAACAAGCGCACATTGGTCTGGTTCTCGAGATACTCCTTGCGCTGCTCCGTCCCGGAGATCATCTGTGTGCCGTTTCCGTAGCGGAGAAAGTTTCCGACGGAATACTGCACCTGGGCAAGTGCGGAGGCGGGGGCGGCGAGAAGGAGAACCAGTAGCGCTGCGCGGCGCGCGCTCACAACTGCCCCACCAGCTTGGCGACGTCGGCCTCGATCTCTTTTTCATCGCCGGCGATAAAGCCCACGCGTTTGGCGGCGAGCTTGCCCTGCGAGTCGAGAATCAACGAGTACGGCATGCTCTGGCCGTTGAGCTTCTTGAACACTTCACTGTTCGGATCGAGCAGGAACGTGTACGGCAAGCCCTGCGCTGACAAGTAGGCCTTCACTTTCGCGAGACTGCGGGGATTGTCGGTGTTGATGGCGAGATATCGGACGTTCTTGTCCTTATATTTCTCGAACATGGGTTTGAGGGCCTTCATCTCCTGCTTGCAGGGCTCGCACCACATGGCCCAGAAGCTGATGATGAGGGCGCCCTGACGGGGCGTGGCCTCGGTGCCGCGCATGTCGGCGAGCACCTGCTGCAGCGACTGCTCGTCGCCGTTGATGTCGCGCAGACGGAAGTCCACGCCGGTCAGATCCTGCGCCGCGGCGCCGGCCGCGAGCAGGAGGAGGAGGGAAACGATGCGGAATGTCATGTCACTTTCCTGATGGGGGAAGGATGGAAGATCGAGGGGGAAACGCCGCGGCCCCGCTTTGCCTAACAGATGTCGTAGGCGCGGAGAGTGTCCGTGAGGCCGGACGTGGATACAAATTGATGCGCCCGTATGCCGAGCCGCGAGGCGGCATCGACGTAGGACTTGATATCGTCGAAATACAGCGTCTCATCAGGAGCGGCACCCGTGCGCGCCAGGGCCTCCGCAAAGATTCGCGGATCGGGTTTGCGCATGCCGGCTTCATGGGAGAGAACGCAGGAATGGAATGGGACAAATACTTCGGGAAAACGTGCGCGCGCATATTCGATGTGCAGCACATTGGTGTTGGACAGGAGCACGAGCCGGTGCCTTCGCGCAAGATCCGGGAGCAGAGGTACCAGTTCCTCGTTTTTCCAGAAGATGTCGCTCCACAACCGGGAAAATGTCGGGAGATCCACAGCACCTGATAGTTCCCATGCACGCACGACAGCCGCGTGGAACTCCTCGGGCGAAACAGCACCGGTCTCAAACTCCTCCGTCAGCCGGATAAAATCGCCGTGCTCCTTCCCTTCCGGCCGACGCGCCCCCTGTTCCAGACGGCGGGCAATCAGGCGGTGGTCGAAATGGAGCAGAACATTGCCCAGATCGAAAATTATGGCACGGATCATTGCGGGGGACGGGTCGCGCCTGCGCGCTGCATTTCTTGACACCTTCGCGTTGTCTCCGCCGCACTCTGCGGGCGGCACACAAGCGCGGAATAAGATATGAAACATAGGGATTTTCGAATGCGCAATCAATATCACGTACTGGCAGATCCGTGCCTCCTGTCTCCTGTCTCCTTCCTCCTGAATCCTAACACGAGCATGAGAAGACAGGAGACACGACCGGTATTGATGTTAACAGATCAAAAAACACAGGGACGAATTTGTGACCTAAAGCCGCCGCAACATCGGGCAACAGGCCCGCGTACGATGCAGTGATTCACCCAACAAGTTCACGTTTTGCTGCCGAGGAGGATATCATGAAAACCGCCGTTGCCATTTGTCTTGCGCTTGTGTTTGCCTGCGCGACTGCCTTTGCAGCCGCCGAGTCACCGGAACCGCCGAAGCAGCTGTCCGAGAAACAACTCGCGACGATCCGCGTCAGCATCGAGAAAAACCTGCAGGATCCGAGCGCGGAGATCCGTTGCTCGACCGTGCAACTTGTACTGGAACTGAAGGAAACGTACCCCGACCTCGACTTCGATTACGCGCTCATTCCGCTGATCGGCATACTGAAAAGTGACGAATGTGCGGAAATGCGCATCCTGGCGGCACGCACGCTGTACGATTTCGACAGCGAGCTTGCACACTTCGCCGTGTCACGCCGCGCCCTCTATGACTCGAACGAGCGCGTCGCCCGCCACTGCGGAAATCTCGCGCGCTCGTGGGAGCAGCGCGACGCAGCAATGGGCGAAGCCACTGCAAGTCTCGAGTAAATTCCCCCGCACGGAGCGGCGGGCATACCGGGATTTTGTGTGAAGAGCGCGTTTCTTTGCGCATGCGTGTCATCGAAGACCTCCTCAGCACTTCCGCGGGAAGAACGCCTCGAATAAGACGGGCACATCGTGCCCGTCTTGCATTAATAGCCCCTCGACCCGCTCTCGGCCAGCACCGCGCGTATCCTGCGCACGAGTCCCCGAAAGATGAAGGCGGTGGCGCCCCAGATGGTCTCGTTGTCGTAATGATAGTAATACACGTCGCGGGTGAATTCGTTTACGTGGACGGTGCGTATCTCGGCGTTCCCCTCGTCGGCGAGAAACGCGAGAGGCGCGGTAAAGACACGAGACACCTCGGCGGGATTCGGGGCGAGCTGCTCGAGTGATCGAATGATGCCGACCACCGGACTGATCACGTAGCGTGACGGCGTCCATATTTCGTCGATCTCGCCCAACACGGAAATATCGGATGAGGGTATCCCGATTTCTTCGTGGACCTCGCGCAGCGCTGTTTCAACCGGCGTCTCCCCGCCGTCCGACGCTCCGCCGGGAAAGGACACCTGCCCCCGGTGATGCTCGAGTTCGTCGGTGCGCCGCGTGAAGAGCAGATGCCAGCGTCCGTCGTGACAGACGAACGGAACCAGCACCGCTGAACGGCGGAAATCCTCGCGCGCCACCCTCGACGGCGTTTCGCTCGTCACTGCGCGGCGCAGCATGTCGATGCCGAGTACCGTGTCGTGCGCGCCCCGGTGCCCGTCGGCCTCGGCTGGACAGAACGCGTCGTGCAGCAGGGTGTCACTCATCCGCGGCGATATCGAACGAGATGTCGAGCGCCTTGACCGAGTGTGTCAGCGCGCCGACCGAGATGGAATCGACGCCGGATTCCGCGATGTCGCGGATCGTTCCCTCGTTGACGTTGCCCGAAGCCTCGACCTCGATGCCTGGTCGCCGCGTTTTGATCAGACGCACGGCGGGTGCGAGTTCGTCTATGGGAAAATTATCGAGCATGATGACGTCGACACCCTCGCAGGATAGTGCCTCGAGCACGTCCTGCAGCGAGCGCGTCTCGACCTCGACACGCAGGCGCCTATCGCGCGGAAGCCGCCCGCGCACCATTTCGACCGCCGATGTGATGCCGCCCGCGGCCGCTATGTGATTGTCCTTGACCAGCACCATGTCGTCGAGCCCGAAGCGGTGGTTCGTGCCGCGTCCGTCGCGCACCGCGCGCTTATCGAAGGCGCGTAAGCCCGGCGCGGTTTTTCGTGTGTCGAGAATCTTCACCTCGCGTCCTTCCACAAGCTTCACCATCGATGCCGTCATGGTTGCGATGCCCGACATACGCTGCAGAAAATTCAGCGCGGTGCGCTCGGCGGTGAGCATCGACGCGATGGGTCCGCGCACCGTCGCGATCTTCATGCCACGCAACAGAGGCATGCCGTTCCGTATGTGTGTTTCGAGGTGCAGGCGCTCGTCGACCATGGCGAGCACGGTTTCGACGACGTCTATCCCGGAGAGAATGCCGTTCGCCTTGGAAAGAAAAATGCCGGTGCCCGGCAGGTCGGTCGGAATCGTGCACTCCGTGGTGATATCGCCGAGGCCCACGTCCTCGCGCAGGGCGTTCCGGATTGCCTCTTCCATGCGTCCGTCTAGCGCGCTCATGCCATGCTCCTCATCCGCGCCGCAGGCGCAGATACGTGTCGAAATCCATCGCCTGTCCGAGATCGTCGTGTGCGCGGTATTCGTTCACGTAATGCATGTAGTGCTGCGCCGAATCCGCAATACCCCGCCGCTCTTCGTCGCTCAGGCGGCGCGCGATTTTGCCCGGCACGCCGGCGACGAGGCTGCCCTCCGGCACCTCGAAGTGCTGGCGCACAAGCGTCCCCGCGGCAATGAGCGATTCGGGAAACACTTCGGCGCCGTCCAGAACCACCGCGCCCATGCCTATCAGCACGCGGTCGTGAATCGTGCACCCGTGCAATGTCACGCCGTGACCGATGGTCACGTCGGCGCCGATGTTCAGCGAGTACTGGTTCCAGGTCACGTGCAGCGTGCTGTTGTCCTGCACGTTTGTGCGCGCGCCGATGCCGATGGTGTTCACATCGCCGCGAATGACCGCGTTGCACCAGACGTTCACGTCCTCGGCGAGTGTGACGTCGCCCACGATCACGACGCCGTCGGCGAGGAAAACGCTGGGATGGATGTCGGGGAGTTTTCCCTGATACGGGATGATTCGTGCGTTAGTTTTTGCCATAGCGGGGCGGGATCCACCCGGGTTTTTTCCAGGAAACGAGTTCGAGTCGGACGCTGCCGAGTATCACGTGCATCTTTGCGTATATCGGTACGGATGCGGCGTCCTTGCTGAACCACCCCTCGAAACCGCCGGTGAGCCCGAATATGCCCGTGAAACCGGTTTCGCCGTCGAGCTTCACGGTGTGGATCGGATACGGCACGGCGTCGATTTCCATGTCGTCGTCTTTCACACCGAAGTTGATCGTGGTTGTGGCCTTTGAACGGTACATGAGGACGGGGACGTAATCGGTGTATCGCTGCAGCGCGTGCGCGCGTGCATAAAAGAGGAGCGACAGTCCGTCCTGCCAGCGCTTGCCGTCGAGGGTCAGCGTGTCGTAATGCTCGGGGATGGGGTCACGGCCGATCCGTTCGCTGATATACACCACGTCCCGGTTCTTCGGGAAGGTGTAGTTGATGTACTTGTTCAGCGTGTCCTCCACGTGTTCCTTCGTGCTGAACGAGGTGCTCGTTACCTGCTCGTTGACCGTGCTTTGGAAACGTGTGAGAAGTGTGACAAAGGGTATGCCCTTTGCGGAACGGATGATGCACTCCATTCTGTAGTGCTTCGTGACACTGTCCACCGCCAGGCAGCGGGCCGTAATGGTCCCGAGCATGAAGGTCAGATAGCGCACCTCGTACACAAGTTCCTCCCCGCGCTGAAAGACGGCGAGGTTGGCGGGACGCGCGGGCTGCGGCGCCGCGGCCTGCACGGGAACGTCCGTGCTCACCGCAGTCGCGAAGAGGACGGCGGCGGCAGACGCTCCGAGGAGAAGAAGACGGCGCGCCGCGGGGAAGCGGCGCGGCCGTGATGTGGTGTGCCGTTTCACGGCTGAAGGGCTATTTCAGTCCGGCGATTTTTTTGGCTTCCGGGAACAGTGTCCGCGCCTTGCGGAATTGCGGATCGGCCTGCAGCAGCGCGCGGAAGAAACCCTCGTTGCCGAAGAGATTGCGCGCAATCTGCGCCTTGATGAGCGCCTTGATGTAGTCCAGGTCCTTCTGGTACTGTTCCTTGACGAGCGGAATGTTTTTGCTTTCGCCGAAGGACACGAAGGATGCGAGCAGTTCGTCATCGACGCTGAATTCGTTTGTAAAGCGCTGCGCCTGGTCCTTGCCGTACTTCTGCCGGAAGGCGGGGCCGTTCTTGTCCATATAACCGCTGATGAACTCGAAGAGGCGCGCACGCATCTTCGCGGCGTATTCCGTGAGATTGTCGACTTTGACGATGTAATCGGGCGTGATACCGCCGCCGCCCAGCACGGTGCGGCCGGCGTCGGTCTTGTATTTCGGACGCGAGGTGTCGGCCTTGTCCTCGTGATGTTCGATGTTGTCGCCCTCGGCCTCGGACTTGTCGCCGGCGGTCTTGTAGTACTCCTCGTCCGACTTCCCGTCGTAGGGCCGCTGAATGATGCGTCCCGACGGCGTGTAGTACCGGGCTGTCGTAAGACGGAAGGCGGAGCCGTCGGGCAGATCGAACTGCCGCTGCACCAGGCCCTTGCCGAAGGTGGTCTCGCCGACGATGAGTCCGCGGTCGTGATCCTGCACCGCGCCGGCCACGATCTCCGAGGCGGAGGCGCTGGCGCGTGTCACAAGCACGATGAGCGGGAGGTCCTGGAATTCGCCCGCGCCATTGGCATTGTAGTTCTCGTCGAACTGGGGGCTGCGGCCCTTCGTGTACACGATTTTCTCGCCGCGCGCGAGGAATTCGTTGGCCATGCGGAACGACTGCTCGAGGTAGCCGCCAGGATTTCCGCGCAGATCGAGGATCAGTTTCTCCATGCCCTTGGTGCGCATGTCGCGCAGGCCGTTGATGAATTCCTGATAGGTGTTCGATGCGAAGCGGTTGATCACCATATACCCCGTGCCGTCCTCGAGCACGAAATAGGTGTCGACACTGTAGAGGGGGATCTTGTCGCGTGTGATCGTGAACTGCAGCACGTCCTTCACCCCCGCGCGGACGATGTCGACCACAACCTTGGACCCCTTCTCGCCGCGCAGTTTCTTCTGCACGTCGTCGTTGGTCACCTTCACAGAGCTCTGTCCGTCGATCTGCACGATCTTGTCACCCGCGAGCAGACCCACCTTCTCGCTCGGACCGCCGAATATCGGCGACACGACCGTGATGGTGTCGTGCAGAATGTTGAATTCGATGCCGATGCCTTCAAAGCTTCCCTTAAAATCCTCCTGCACCTTCACGAGAGATTTCGGATCGATGTACACGGAGTGGGGATCGAGATCCTTGAGCAGACCTTCCACCGCCTTTTCGACGAGCCGCGATGTCGACACTTCATCGACGTAGTATTTCTGCGTGAAGCTCAACACGTCCTTGAACTTGTTGAGCTGCTCGTAGATGTTGTCCTCCGAGATCGCCTGGATCTGGGCGCCGAGAAAGACGCCAAAGAAGAGGAGAACAAAAACGGACGCTAGGGAGAAACGTTTGCGGAACATGCTGACGGCCTTTATCGAGCGTGAAGTGATTCCAGTGGGTATAATTTTATGAAACTAGCGACTTTTCGAGCAGCAAACAATGCGATTTCTTATCGCCCTCCGTGCGGTATCTGCAACCGGCGCGGCAGGCCGAGCTGTGAAACAGAACGCCGGACAAACGGGTCTCTCTACTCGAACATATGATTCCGCACACCTGTTCCTGCGGGGCCGACTTTCTTTTCAGGCAGCCCGGCCGCCGCAGTCTGATGCTGCCGCATGTTTCGTGGCCAGGCGAGGCCGGCTCCGTTCGCGCACCTTTTCAGGTACCGTCGCATCGTTGTCTCGAACACGCGGCCTACCGCACAGTCTCCCACTCTTTCGATGCGGAACGGTTCCGAACGACGACGGAAAAGGCATTCCGCGTCCAGCCCCACACGATACGCAGGTATCCATAGCGGCGGAAGCGGCGCGGCGACTCGTACATGGTGATGCCCGGCAGGAACACAATCGACCCGCGGCGCCGGACGCGACGGAAGAGGTCGTAATCCTCGCCCGCAGCGAGCAGCGGATTGTAGCCGCCGAGTTCTTCGAAGAGCGAACGCCGCAGTATCTGGCACTCGCCGCGGCCCATGCCTTCACCGATCAGATTCAGAAAACGCACGTAGGCGTTGTGCACGATGTGAAACAGCCAGTCGGACAGACGCTGTTCGGCGGGAAAGACGTGTACGGCGCAGGTCGCGCCCGCGACACGCGGCGACGCCATGCTTCGTTCCACCGCCGCGAAAAAACGGAACGGATCATCGAGTGTCACATCGGCATTGATGAAGACGAGTATCGCGCCCAGCGCGGCGCCTGCGCCTGCGTTACGTCCGGCCGCGATGGTCTGACGTCCGGGTTCCGTATGACGCACGACGCGGCAGCCGCCTTCCTCCGCTATCGCGCAGGTCGCATCGGTGCTGCCGCCGTCGCTGAGGATGAGTTCGAGCCCGAAGCGCGCTCGGATCCCCTCGTCGAGTTGCCGCAGCAGCGAAGGCAGAAGTTTCTCCTCGTCGAGTGCCGGGATCACGACGCTGATACGCGGCGCGGAAAGTGACGGGTCCATGGAAGCTCGTCCTTTCAGAAGTAGAGCCCGTATCCCACAAAGTCGGGCGAGATACGGATCGCCGGCGAGGGGAAATGCAGGAAGTTGAGCGCCTCCTTGAAGGTGCGCATGAACCAGCTCTCGCCGGGGATGATCTTGGTCATGTCGTAGTCGAGCGCGATAAGGATATTTCGCTGCTTTTTATCGGGATTATCCATGTCGCGCACGGAGGTGCCGAAGGCGAGCGCGAGCCACTCGGGCCACCAGCGCTGCCACGAGGCGGGAAGCAGGCCGTGTATATGGACGGCCATCCAGTATGTCTGCCCTTCGTAATCGTCGATCGCGTTGCCGTGATGCAGGCCGTCGCGGTATTTCTTTGACGGGAAATAGGTGAATTTGGGCTGGAAGTGCTCCATGCCCGGCACCGCGTACTGGCCGTACATCCATCCGGCGCCGAGAAGATCGGCGTAGGCGTCGCCGGGACTGAAGCCCCAGTCTCGCGCGAAACCGTCCTCGAACTCGACATAGAGTTCAAAGAGCGCGCCGATCACCGAACCCCAGGCGGCGGAGGCCCCGCGCGACACACCCACCCATTCCACCGATTTCCTGCCGAGGAACGAGCAGAACGCGCCGCCAAGGAAGTGGCCGGCCTTGTCTACATTGAGCGCGTATGCGGCGTCTTCCGTAAAGTGAAACGACGTGCGCTGGTCCTTCCACCACGCGTTCATCTGGTACATGTGCACACCCGTGATGGTGATCGTGAGCGCTCCGCCCATGATCGCCGCGTGGTCCCATCGTATACGCGTGTGCTCGGGATCGTACCCCTCGAAAGGCACGGGATATGGATCCTCGACAATGCCTGTGGCCGCATACGACGGCAACGGATAACGGAGCTGCATTTTCAGATCGTTGTATCCGTTTTCCGGGCCGCCATGCCGCGTAATCACCGCTGTGCCGGCCGTTTCATCCATGCCCGGGCTCGCGGATTCCGAACGTGTCGCGCTCACCTGTGCATGCAGAGAGAAGCCCGTGGTGACGATCAGCATCACGATGGGAAGAAAGTTGCGCTGAAACCGGCTAAAAATACAGGCCATACCAGACAGTCGTGGGGGTGAGACGCACAGCGGGCGCGGGGAATTTGATGTAATTCAGATAGTGCTTTATCGTTTCCCACAGTCCGTTATCGGATGGGAGGATCTGTGTCACGTCCACATCGAGCGCGAGAAAAATCTCGAGATTGCCGGGATGGAGTTTTGTGTTGTTCTTCTCATAGCCGTCGAGCGCGTCATCCACGCCGACGCCAATCGCGACAGCCAGCCAGTCGGGCCAGTACTTTTCGCTCGAGGAGGGCAGATACGAATTCACCTTGAACGAGAGCCAGTACGTCTGATTGATGTAGTCGTCGTTCCAGGTGGCGCCCCCGCCGGATTTGATCCATGAGAAGTACTTGTCCGAATACTGCCAGTAGCTGAATTTCACATCGGTCGCGGCAAGAGCCGGGAAGTAATGTTTTGCGGTGTAGTACAGCGCTCCCGCACTGCCTATCCCCACATCCCACACACTGTAGCCCCAGCGCGGCGCAAAACCGTCCTTCAGTTCGATGACCATCTGCACAAAGACGCCGAGCCCAAATCCCAGCCAGACGGCGCTGCGCTCGGGCACCCGCGACCAGAGCAGGGCGCGGGTGAACATGTCGGCGGCGATGGAACCGCCGTAGAAATGCGCGAGTTTGTCGATGTTATGCGCATACTTCAGATCACCACCGTCATCGAAGTGGAAACTCGTCGGCTTTTCGGCCCACCAGGTGTCTTCGAGATACGCGTACGTGGCACCGAGTGTGCCCAGAGCCGCGCCTCCGATGAGTGACAAACGCCACGGATCGACTCCGCGCTGCGCGGGTACTAAAGAGACAAGACTGTCCGATTTTGAGCGCGCGGAATCCTGCTCGACGTTTCCGGAACGCTCTTGTGCAGGAGCACTCCATGTGCAGACCACAAGGAACGCGGTTAGAACAGCGGCGGAATATCGGCATCGTTTTCTCATCCGAAACATCATCAAATGTACACTTTTCCCCCATCACATGGCTAGCTCTATTACCCTCTTTCCCTTCCCCCTTCCCTCTACCCTCTTCCCCCATCCCCCTCCCCCCATCCCCCTTCACCATTCTCCCTTTCCCCTTCTCGCGGATAGTGTTAGATTTCATGCATGGAAGCCCTCAACCTGTTCGGACAAACACTCGACGAGTTGCGCTCGCTGTTACAGGAGCGCGGAATGCCTCGGTACCGGGCGGAGCAGGTGTTTTACTGGATGTACAACCGGCGCGTCACCGATTTTGGGCTGATGACAAATCTGCCGAAGGCGGAAAGAACAGCTCTGGCTGAAAGCTTCCGCATCACACATCCGGTGATCGCAGGCGAACAGAACAGCGCAGATGGAACCCGGAAATTCCTGTTTACACTTGAAGACGATTTGCGTGTCGAGACGGTGTTAATTCCGTCGGAGACCGAGGAAGCGGGCAGGCCGAAACGGCTGACTCTCTGTCTCTCGACGCAGGTCGGGTGTCCGCTCGACTGCGCGTTCTGCGCCACCGCCTCGATGAAAATGCGCCGCAACGCGCGCGCCTGGGAAATCGTGGGACAGTATTTCGGGGCGCTCGCCGCGAGCGGCCAGCGTATCACGAATCTCGTGTACATGGGCATGGGCGAACCGATGCTCAATTACGACGAGACCATGAAGTCGATCGACCTCATCACGCATGAAACCACCTGCGGGGTGGGATCCGCCCATATCACCGTGTCGACAGCGGGTCTGGTGGACGGCATACGACGCATGGCCGACGAACAGCGCAAGGCCAAACTCGCCATCTCGCTGCACAGCACCGACGATGCGCTCCGGTCGGTCCTCATGCCCATTAACCGCAAATACCCTCTGTCGGAATTGATTGCGGCAGCCGAGTATTACTACCGCGCAACGAGACGTCGCATAACGTGGGAGTACATCCTGTTCGACGACCTGAACGACACGGAGGCCGACGTGCAACGGCTGCTGCGGCTGATGCGGCGCGTCCCGTCGAAGGTGAATCTGATACCCTTCCACCCCATCGACTCCGCCCTCTCGCATCCGCCGCGCCTCGAACTGCGGCCCAGTCCTCCGGCCCGAATCGAACGTTTTGCGGAGGCGCTGCGCGCGGGCAATGCGACCGTGATGCTGCGCAGCAGTTCGGGCCGCGACATCGACGCCGCCTGCGGGCAGCTCGCGGTGCGATCCCACATCCGGAAACGCGCGGTGACGACGTCATGACGGCGTTTGGCATCGACCGGCTCGGCGCACGCACATTGCGTTTCGTCCGCGAAGTGGGCGAGGTCGCCTCATTGCAGGTTCGCATCATCCGCAGCACGTACCGGATATGGCGCGACCGCCGTCTCGTGTTCGAGCAGATGGCGCATATCGGCGTGGGCTCGCTTCCACTCGTTCTGATTATCGGACTGTTCACCGGCATGGTGTCGTCGTGGCAGGCGGCCTATCAATTCCAGGGCATGATCAGCTTCTCCCTCATAGGCGGTGCGGTGAGCCGCGCGATCTTTATCGAACTGGGCCCCGTCCTCTCGGCCATCGTCATCGCCGGACGCGTGGGCGCATCGATCGCCGCGGAACTCGGCACGATGAAAGTGACCGAGCAGATCGACGCACTCGAAAGTATGGCCATCGACCCCGTGCGCTATCTCGCGATGCCGCGTTTTGTGGGCGCGGTGATCATGATGCCCGTGCTTGTTGTCTTTGCCAATGCCATAGCGCTGATCGGGGCCTTCCTCGTCGCGAACTTCTTCCTCGGCATCACCTCACAGGTGTTTTTCGGAAGTGTGCAGCGGTTTTTCGAATCGAAGGATGTGATCTCTGGTCTTGTCAAGGCCGTCGCTTTCGGAGGCGTGACCTCGATACTGGGCTGCCATATCGGCTTCCGCACAAGCGGCGGCGCTGAAGGCGTCGGTCTCTCCACCATCCGCGCCTTCGTCATTTCAGCCGCAATGATTCTGATCCTGGATTATGCCCTTTGGATGGTCATTTTCTGAGCGTAGTGCGGTCTGAGATCGATTTTCATCTCGAATGCCGATCTGTTCTGAACACAGCGGTGCAAGACGGTACACGCATGAGAACAGGCGAGAGGCAGCTTCCGTGGGACCATGTTCTGCGATGGCGGGAAGGGCTAGCCACGTGAGGAGACAGCAGCAGGGAACGGGTCCGACACGTATTTGCCTTGTTCCCACCGGGGTGCGGTGGTATTTTGTTATGATGTCGCGAAACGATTCCCGCTCCGGGCGTGTTCAGGCATCAGTCCCATTAGATTACGGAAGACACCATGGAAGGCAATTTCTCGAATAGAGTGCAGGAAGTGATCCGGCTCAGCCGCGAAGAGGCATTGCGGCTCGGTCACGATTATATCGGGACGGAACACCTGCTCTTGGGGGTTATCAGGGAAGGCGAAGGGATCGCCGTCAAGATTCTGCGGAACCTTGGCGCGGATCTGTATAAAATCAAAAAGACCATCGAGGACACGGTCCGGTCCTCCGGCGGCACACTGACCATCGGAAACATCCCGCTGACGAAGCAGGCCGAGAAGGTGCTGAAGATCACCTATCTCGAGGCCAAGCTCTACAAGTCGGAAGTGATCGGCACCGAGCATCTCCTCCTGTCGCTGCTTCGTGACGACGACAACATCGCGGCGCAGATCCTCGCGCAGTTCACCGTGCAGTACGATACAGTCCGCAACGAACTCGACAATATCCTGAGCGGCAAACCGTCGCAGGCCCCGCGCGGCGAGGCCTCGTCGACTCCGTCGGAGCCGGCACGTGGCGGCGCCGCGGGCGGATCCGGTGGCGAGCGCCGTTCCGAACGGACGAAGACACCCGTGCTCGACAATTTCGGACGCGATCTGACCAAGTTGGCGATCGAGGACAAGCTCGATCCGATAGTCGGCCGCGAGAAGGAAATCGAACGGGTGGCCCAGGTCCTTTCCCGCCGCAAGAAAAACAATCCGGTGCTCATCGGCGAGCCCGGCGTGGGCAAGACCGCCATCGCCGAGGGTCTCGCGCTGCGCATCATCCAGAAAAAGGTCTCGCGCGTGCTGCACAACAAGCGCGTCGTGACCCTCGACCTTGCGGCCCTCGTCGCGGGCACGAAGTACCGCGGCCAGTTCGAGGAGCGCATGAAGGCCGTGATGAACGAGCTTGAAAAGGCGGCCGACATCATCCTCTTCATCGACGAGCTGCACACGATAGTGGGCGCAGGCGGCGCGTCGGGTTCGCTCGACGCATCGAACATGTTCAAGCCCGCCCTGGCGCGCGGCGAGATACAGTGCATCGGCGCCACAACACTCGACGAGTACCGTCAGTACATCGAAAAGGATGGCGCGCTCGACCGCCGCTTTCAGAAAATCATGGTGGATCCCACCACCGTGCCCGAGACGATACAGATTCTCCGCAACATCAAACACAAGTATGAAGAGCATCACGCGGTGCGCTTCACCGACAAGGCCATCGAGGAGTGCGTCCGTTTGAGCGACCGCTACATCACCGACCGCTACCTGCCCGACAAGGCGATCGACGTGCTCGACGAAGCGGGTGCACGCGTGCATCTGCAGAACATCGTCGTGCCACAGGAGATCGTCACCTTCGAGGAGGAGATCGAGAAGATCAAGCTCCAGAAGAACCAGGTCGTGCGAAACCAGAACTTCGAGGAGGCCGCGCGCCTGCGCGACATCGAGAAGCGCCTGCTGCACGACCTCGAGGAGGCCAAGCGCAACTGGGAAAGCGCATCGCAGTCGATCGTGCACGATGTGGACGAGGAGGTGATCGCCGACGTCGTCTCGATGATGACCAGCATTCCCGTCAACCGCATCGCGCAGTCGGAATCGCAGAAATTGCTGAGCATGTCGGAAGAACTCAAACGCGAGATCATCGGACAGGACGAGGCCATCGACAAATTGAGCCGCGCAATTCGCAGGACACGCGCCGGTCTCAAGGATCCTTCCCGTCCCATCGGTTCCTTCGTGTTCCTCGGTCCGACAGGTGTCGGTAAAACCGAGATGGCCAAGGTGCTCGCGCGCTACCTGTTCGATTCGGAAGACGCGCTTGTGCGCATCGACATGAGCGAGTACATGGAGAAATTCTCCGTCTCACGCCTCGTGGGCGCGCCTCCGGGCTATGTCGGCTACGAGGAAGGCGGCCAGCTCACCGAAAAAATCCGGCGCAAGCCTTACTCGGTCGTTCTGCTCGACGAAATCGAGAAGGCCCACCCCGACGTGTTCAATATCCTCCTGCAGGTACTCGACGATGGTCTCATCACCGACGGACTTGGACGCAAGATCGACTTCAAGAACACGATCCTGATCATGACGTCGAATGTCGGCACGCGGGAAATCAAAAAACACGGGCAGTTCGGTTTCGCCGAAGCCCCCCGCGAGGAGAACACGTACAACGACATGCGGCGCACGCTCGAGGATTCGATGAAGCGCCTGTTCAATCCCGAATTCCTGAACCGTATCGACGAGACCATCGTTTTCCATCCCCTGTCGAAGGATCACATCTACTCGATCATCGACATCGCGACGCGCAAACTGTTCGAGCGC
This sequence comes from Ignavibacteriota bacterium, assembly GCA_016218045.1. Classification (NCBI taxonomy): domain Bacteria; kingdom Pseudomonadati; phylum Ignavibacteriota; species Ignavibacteriota bacterium. The sequence goes on along the minus strand of JACRFB010000031.1, from coordinate 101,338 downwards.
ATCGACCACATGGGACTGCGCATCGAGTTCACGCAGGAGGCAAAAGATTTCATCGTCGAAAAGGGCTACGATCCGGCCTTCGGCGCGCGTCCGTTGCGCCGGGCTCTGCAGACCTATGTCGAGGATCCGCTGGCGGAAGAAATCCTCCGCGGCAATTTCCCCGCAGGCAGCAACGTGAGCGTAAGTTTCAACGCCGAGGCGGGCGCGCTCGCCTTCGGTCACGCCGCCGATTCGGCTCCGGCGCCCGCGCCGCTGAACGAACCGCCCGCGGCCAACACGCAGTCCGAATCAGACGAGCCGGTGCTCGAGGGCGAGAGCGGTCAGGACAAACCCTGAGATTCGTTCCTCCACAGAAAAAAAACAGGCAGCGCCATACGACGCTGCCTGTTTTCTTATCGTACCAGCCGCCTGCGTCAGTTATTCCAGGCGCGGAGCGAGAAACGCGGTATAACCGCCTCGAACGTGGAGCCGTCCTCACGCTGCATGAGATACGTCCCCTCCATCGAACCCTCGAACGATTTGAGCACGCAGAAGCTGTTGTACTGGTGATTTGCGCCGGGGGCGATGACCGGCTGCTGGCCTACGACACCGTCGCCCTCGACCACATACTCCTCACCAGCCGAATCGTGAATCTGCCAGCGGCGGCGCAGGAGTTGGACGTTCGATGTGCCGTGATTCTCGATGACGATGAAGTACACGAAAAAAAACTCGCGTTTGAGAACATTGGACCGTTCCTCGAGGAAAAACGGCTGCACGCGAATGGTGACTCCCTGGGTTGTTTCTGTGTATGGTACCATGGTCGACCTCCTCTCTCGTGTTATCGAAGTTGCGAGGACATTGCCCCGTCCCTTCACCACGTAACGCGGGATCAGGGTGGGAAGTTTCCGGGGATACCGATCAGTACCGATCGAGCTTGAAGCTTTCGCCGAGATAGATGCGGCGCGCGTCGGCGTCGTTTGCCAGTTTTTCCGAATCGCCTTCCATGAGGATATCGCCGTCGAAAAGCAGGTAGGCGCGATCGACGATGGAAAGTGTCTCATGCACGTTGTGATCGGTGATCAGCACACCGATATTCCGCTGTTTGAGCGCGATGACGATGCGCATGATGTCTTCGACGGCGATGGGATCCACGCCCGCGAAGGGTTCGTCGAGGAGGATGAAGCTCGGGTTGGTCGTGAGGGCGCGCGCGATTTCGGTGCGCCGTCTTTCCCCGCCCGACAACATGTATCCTTTGCTGTTCCGAATGTGCGCGATGTTGAAATCGACCATCAGTTCCTCGGCGCGCCGCTTGCGTTCGTCCCGGCCGACGCCGGTCACCTCAAGGATGGCGAGCAGGTTTTCCTCCACCGTCATCTGGCGGAATACCGACGCCTCCTGAGGCAGATATCCGATGCCCTTGCGCGACCGTTTGTACATGGCCAGCGGCGTGATACGTTCGCCGTCGAGGAACACCTCACCCTCGGTCGGTTTGATCATCCCGGTGATCATATAGAACGTGGTGGTCTTGCCCGCCCCGTTGGGCCCGAGCAAACCGACGATCTCGCCCTGCTGCACGGACACGCTGGCGCCCTTCACGACATACCGCTTGCGGTATCGTTTCTTGAGGCCTTCGGCCCGGAGGAGGCGCGGCGTTGCGTTCATGCAGGCAATCTAGCCGCTCGTGGCATCATGTCCAACCCGTTGCGTAAGGTCGGGTAGACGGAACAATTCCACGGCGTTGCGCGTTGTCACTTCGGCGACGTGTGCGAGACTGCAGCCCCGCAGCTCCGCGAACTTCGCCGCGATCAGCGGGATCCGCTCCGGTTCGTTTCTCGTTCCCCTGTGCGGCACGGGGGCCATAAACGGCGCGTCGGTTTCAAGAAGAATGCGGTCGTCGGGCACTCGTGCGAGAACATCGGACAGAGTGCTCTTTTTATACGTCACATTGCCTGTGAAGGAGATGTGAAACCCGAGCGCGAGCACACGTTCGGCGTACGCGGGGGAGGATGAGAAGCAGTGGAACTGGCCGCGCAGCGCTCCATCCTGATGTTCGGCGCATATCGCCAGCAGATCGTCGTCGGATTCCCTGTTGTGCAGGATGACAGGCAGATCGAGCCGTCGGGCGAGGGCGAGCTGCGCATGCAGGGCCTCCCACTGCCGTTCCTTCGGCGAGTAGTCGTAGTAGTAGTCGAGGCCGATCTCGCCGATGGCCACGCAGCGCCTCCGCATCGCGTGTTCCTCGATCATCTCGAGCGCGCCGTCGGGGAGCGCGGCCGTGTCGTGCGGGTGCACGCCCGCGGTCGCGTACACGCCCTGATGCCTGTCCGCGATATCGGCCGCGCTGCGCATGGTGTCGAGCGTGGTGGCGGGCACGATGAAGCGCCCCACGCCGGCCGCGCGCGCGCGCGTAAGCACCGCGTCGAGGTCCTCGACAAAGTCGTCCCAGAACAGATGGCAGTGGGTGTCAATGAACTCCATTTCGATCCCTCCAGAATGACATCGCGGCGAAAGAGACGGCCGAGGCGCGCTCTTCCTCGTGCCAGACGTCGTAGGCGAGCAGGGACGCGCGGTCGGGCACGGCGATATCGAGGAAGGTGCTGATACACGAGAATCCGTCGATGCGCGTGCCGTTCATCGTGGAACGGAGCTGCGCCACAAAATCGGGATAGTCGAGCCGCGCGAGCGCGTCGAGCTGCCGCGCGTCGGAGGCCCGCACGCTGTCGAGCAGCGCGGCGGCGTCTTCGGTGTCGCCGAATTTCCGGCCGAAATGCGACCAGTCGACACTTACGACGTACGCGACACGGCGGCCGGACTCGACGAGCGCCTCGCGGAAGCCGGACACAAAACGCCGGTACCGGGGATCGGCCTGCGGTCCTCCCGACTCGAGCGTGTATTCGAAGGAGGTGCAGAGCACGGGCAGGATGCGGGGCATACGCTCGCGGAAGACGTGCTGCAGGAAAAGAATCTGGAACTCGATAGAGTGCTCGCGCCTGTGGGCCGCATCACGGCCGGTGAACTTGTCGCCTGTTTTTTCACGCAGCAGCGACAGAAGTTCCGTGTCACATCGCGCGACGCCGAGCGGCGTTTCGAAGTGTTTTCCCGTGAGGAGAAACAGATCCTCGCTCGAGTAGTGACTCGTGCCCAGCACGACCACGGTGTCGGGTTCCGCGTCGCGCAGCGATGCATAGGCGGGGACGTACACATGCGGACCGATCTTCAGATCGATGTGTGGAGCCAGGATTCCGATCGGCGCCGCGTGCTGGGAAGCGGCGGCATCCACGAACAGCGCATCAAAAAACGCCTTCAGTTCCGGCGCCTTCGACGGATACGATTGTCCCGCGTGGACGGCAGGCCGCACTGTGAGTTTCGCAAACGCGGCGTCTTCCCTGGCGCGGAGTGCTTCAAAGCGCTGATTGTGCAGGAATCCCGCGTTGTCGAGCAGGAGCGCGAGGCCGGCTATCTGTTCCGCGGGCAGGCGCACCGCATCGGCGTCGAAGATGCGATCGCTGAGTTGTGTCGCGTTCAGCTCGCCATCGAAGGCGAGCATCAGCGTCCACGCCTGCAGCGAAAGCGAGAGAACACGCTCGCTGTATCCGTTCGGATCACGAAGTATAAGGATCTGCTCGCCTTCCGATTCGACGGGAACCGGTTCAAGATCAAGGCGGAGCGGTGGAATAGGATGCGTCGTGTAGTCGCTGTTCTCGCGATCGGTCATACGGTTGGATTTCTAGGTGGAGAAAACGCCGCGGCCGCCGGGAAAATTCCGGTCCGCATTACATGGAAAAATCCCGCGCACAATAAGTTCGTGCGCGGGTGATGCCGTCATGACACGGACTCCGCGCGCGCAATCCCGCCCGCCTCGTGGCATTGCGGATAGAGCAGGCAACTGACGAGACGTCCCTCCGCGACCGTCGCAAGCCGTGGCTGCACAAAGGCGCACGCGGGCTGCGCCTCGGGGCAGCGGGGATGAAAGGGACATCCCCCGGGTATATCGACGGCGCCCGGCGCTTCGCCATGCAGCACGGTATGCGCGACAGGACGGCCCGGCACCGGCGCGGGCATGCTGGCCACCAGCGCCCGCGAATACGGATGAAGCGGTTCGGTTGTGACGGCGGCCGCCGGACCAATCTCGACGATGCGTCCGAGATACATCACGGCGAGATCGTCGGCGATATGCCGGAGCACGTGCAGGTCGTGCGAAATAAAAAGATAGGTCAGTCCGAATTTTTCCTTGAGATCGAGCAGCAGATTGATGATGGCCGCCTGAATCGATACATCGAGCGCGGACACGGGCTCGTCACACACGATGAACTCGGGTTCGACGGCCAGCGCGCGTGCTATCCCGATACGCTGCCGCTGGCCGCTCGAGAACTCGTGCGGATATCTGCGTGCATGGAAGGTGTTGAGCCCGACCGTCTCGAGCAGTGCGCCGATGCGCGCGTCGGTGTCGCGCGCCCGCGCGGCGATGCCGTGGACAAGGAGAATTTCCGACAGCATGGCCCCGATCGAGAGCCGCGGATTCAGGGAGGAGAAGGGATCCTGAAAGATGATCTGCATACGCTTGCGGATGCGACGCAGCTCCTCGCGCGGAAGGGCCAGCACGTCGAGGCCGTCGAAGGACACAGATCCGGCTGTTGCTTTGACCAGCCGGAGCACGACCCGCGCAAGGGTGGATTTTCCGCAACCGGATTCGCCTGCGAGTCCGAGTACACGGCCCCTGTCGATGGTAAATGTGACCCCGTCGACCGCGCGCAGGTACGAGGTGGACGCCGCTGTCCATCCGTTCTGAAGCGGATACCATTTGTGTACGTCACGAACGTCGAGTATGGGCATGGAATGGCTGCGTCGATCCTCGTTGGAAGATACGCGGAAAGCCGCACCTCGTCAAGGCGCCGGGAACGCAACAAGCGCATTCCGCGCGCGTACACGGGAGGATGTGCCCGAAGGTTTTTCACGTTCGCCCAAAATTCGCGATACTTGAACCATGACACTGAATCGCCGACTACTGTTCCTGCTCTCGGGTGTGACCTTCGCGGCCGATTTTGTCTACATGATCGCGCGGCAGGCCCTGGTGCGATCGTCCGCCGGAGGCGACCTCTTCCACGGACTGCTCCTGCTTGCCGGGGCTGGGACCTTTGCGGTGGCCTGGACGCGCCGTCAGCGGGACGGCGAACCAAATCCTGTGCAGATGATCGGCAGTACCGTCATCACGGCGACAGTGCTGCTCGTGACCCTCGGACTGTTCCGCATCGGCTCCATGATCTCGTTCGAAAACATGGACGGACGGCTCGTGCCCGACGGCATTACGAGTGTGATCGTCACCCTCATCATGGGCATCGCGTCGGGCATCGCGTCGATCCTGCTCCTGTTCACGTTCACCGAGCTGATCTTCATCAAACGCCGGCGCAACACCCGGCGCAACTACCTGGTGATGCTCGGATTTTTTGCGGCCTACGCGCTGGTCTTTTCGATCCTCTCCATCCGGCAGGAAGAGGGCGGCGCCACGTACATCTTTGTGTCCTTCGGTCTCGTGTTGATGATGGTGGTGAATTCGTTCCGGTTCTCGTGGATCCTGGTGCTGACCCGGCGCGAAAAACTCGCCAATCTCGGACTCTCGTTTTTCGGCTTTGTGTTCTTCATCATCCTGGCGGTCGACGCCTCCGTGTTCGATCTCAGCGCCGCCGACAGCGACGTGTACAAATCGGCACTGGCGTACTTCCATCCCGTGATGGACGCATTTTTCTCGACCACGATGCTGTTCGGCGCGATATACATGGGACTCGGGTTCGCCAGCACCCTCATGCACCTTCCCACGGCGAAGGAATTCGACCGGAAGAAGGCTGAGATCTCGTCGTTCCAGAACATGAGCCGCCTTGTGACCGAAGTGTTCGACCTCGACGATCTGCTTTCGACATCGACACAATTGGCGCTCGATATCACGGAGGGCGGTTCGGCGTGGATCGAACTGTTCCCCGCCGAGGTGTACCGCGACACGCCCGAGCGGCCCGCCGACCGCGAAGCCGCGCTCGAGCGCACGCCGCTGCCCACCACCGTCTCGCTCCGCAACATGAGCGAGGAACAGCGCAACGCCCTGCGCTTGAGCGACGGGCGTCCGCTGCACGCACTCGTCCTCGAAACGGGGAAAGGTGTCACGATTCACGACCTTCAACGCGACCGGCGCATCGACCACACGGGCGCGGCGGTGCCGGCCGGCACACTCGCGCTGCTGCCGCTGCACGCGTACGGCGGCATTGTCGGACTGCTTGCGATCCATAAAAAGACCGCGTACGAATTCGACAAGGATCTGCTTCAGGGCGCGTCGGCCTTTGCCGACCTCGTGTCGGTGGCCCTCGAGAACAGCCGGCTCATAGCGGAATCGTTATCACGCGAACGGTTCAAGCAGGAACTGCTGCTTGCGCGGCAGATGCAGCGCAGCCTCCTTCCCTCCCTGCTTCCCATCGCCGAGACATACGACGTGTACGCCGAGTCGATCCCGGCCTTCGAAGTAGGCGGCGATTACTACGACATGGTCGCGCTCGACGAACGGCAGCTCGGCATCACCATCGGCGACGTGTCGGGCAAGGGCGTATCGGCCGCGCTGTACATGGCCCAGGTCAAGGGCATATTCCAGTCGATGAGCGGCGACATGACCTCGACGCGGGCGCTGCTCCGTCGCATGAACGACACCTTGTGCAGGACGATGGACCGGAAATCGTTCATCAGCCTGCTCTACGCCGTACTCGACATACAGAGCGGCTCCGTGCGATTTTCCCGTGCGGGACATTGTCCTCTTCTGTATATTTCCGGCGGCTCTTCCAGGTATTTGCGACCGAACGGCATGGGACTCGGACTCGACCCCACCGAAAGGTTCGCGGATTCCATCGAAGAGGAAGGGCTGGTCCTGGCTCCCGGCGACGTGATCGTGCTTTTCACCGACGGTGTGACGGAAGCACGGGACAAAAACGGCGAGGAGTTCCATTTTGAACGTCTTGCCGACATAGCGGAAAAACACGCGGGCGAAAGCGCGCGCAGCATTGGAGAGGCAATCATCGACGCCGTTCGCAGATTCACCGGCAACGGCGAAGCACTCGACGATCTGACCCTGCTGGTGCTCCGCTGGAACGGCACCACGACACGACACGAGACTATGACTGACGAACGATATTATTCCGCATCAGGAGGTTCAGCCGTATGAGCGATTTCAAGGTCGGAATCCGACAGATCGAAGGAGTGACGGTCCTGGATCTCAAAGGATATCTGGACGCGCACACCGCTCCTGATCTGGAACATGCATTTCAAAAAAGCATCGACAGCAGCCGGTTCAACCTGGTCGTCAATTTCCGCGATCTCGCCTACATCAGCAGCGCGGGACTGGGCGTGCTGATGCAGTTCATCGAGGACGTGCGCAAAAACAGCGGCGACATCAAGCTCACGAGCATGTCCCCGCGTGTGTACAACGTCTTCGACCTGCTCGGCTTCCCCATGTTGTACGAGATTTACAGCGAAGAAACCGAGGCGATCGATCGATTCCGGAACAATCCGGCGGACAGCCCGTACCAGAAACACGGAACGGGCGAGTAACTCACCGGGTAGCAGACCGTGACAACGTCGACTCCACACATCGAACGCACGCTGGAGATCAGCAGCAGAACAGAGCTGCTGGAACAGGCCAGGAGTTTCGTCTCCGAAGCCGCCCGCACATTCGGTTTCGGCGACGACGACGTATCGAACATCGAGCTGGCGGTTGACGAGGCCTGCACCAACATCATCAAACACGCGTACCGCGACAATCCCGACGGGCGCATCCGCCTCACCGTCAGCACGTCCGACGACCTGCGCTTCACAGTCGTGATCCACGACAACGGTGTCGGCTTTGATGCGACACATTACACGATGCCCGACATGCGGGAGTATTTCCTGAAGCCGCGCAAGGGAGGCCTGGGCATTGTGCTGATGAAACGATTGATGGACGAAGTGGAGTACGACGTCCGCCAGGGCCGTTCGAACAGCATCCGTCTTGTGAAGTACCTGCACCGCTGAAGCGCGGGGGCTCGGATTATCGGATGCGGAACGGGTTCCGGCCAGTTGTATAGGCCGGAGAAAAATCCGTACTTTTCACTACTCCTTCGTGACGGAGCACGCAACCACCGCATCCACCAAATCTGAGGTTCGCATGCGCCTGATTCTCTTCGGCCCGCCGGGCGCCGGAAAAGGCACGCAAGCCGCGTACGTCGCGGCGCATTTCTCCATCCCGCATATTTCGACCGGCGATCTTTTCAGGGCGAACATCACGAAGCAGACGCCGCTCGGGATCGAGGCCAAGCGGTACTCGGACGCGGGCGAGCTTGTTCCCGACGCCGTGACAAACGCGATGGTGCGCGACCGACTGGGCGACGAGGACGCGGCACGGGGTTTCCTGCTCGACGGCTACCCGCGGACTACGGCACAGGCCGACGAACTTGCAACGATGCTCAAAGAGCGCGGCGCCGTTCTCGACGTGGTCGTCAACCTGCTTGTTCCCGATTACAAGCTGATCGACCGCCTCATGAAGCGTGGACGTTCCGACGACACCTTCGACACGATCTCACGCCGACTCGACGTGTATCACGAGACCACGAAGCCGCTCATCGGCTACTACAAGACACTCGGCATACTGCGTGACGTCGACGGTGTCGGCGACATCACCGAAATCACCGAACGCATTTTCGAGGCACTCGGACACACCGCATGAATCCCACGCGCGGATCGCGGGCGCTGCTGCTCCGCCTTGGCGCCGCAGTGCTGATGTTCCTCCTCGCGCCCGCCGCGCGCGCCCAGTCGATGGGCGACCTCATACGCACACTCGGCGTCGAGGCGCTGGCGCGCGACTATCTGCGTCCTGGCGCGGACGCGATCGGCTACAGCTTCAACAGCGGGCTGTACCATTCCGCGCGCGTGGATTCGGGACTGAACATCTGGTTCGGTCTTCGCGGCGTCTGGACGTACGTGCCCGAGAGTGATGCCTCCTTTGTCGCGCTGCTCCCCTCGTCGCTCGTCGCGCTGGGGTATCCCGCGCGTGTGACGACGGCCACGGTTTTCGGGGGTGAAGGCGCCGTGCTTCATTCAGGACAGGTTGATCCGTCCGGCAACCCGTATCCCGACATCGCCCTGCCGCGTGGCAACGGGCTGCGCAGCACCTTTGTGATGCTGCCGCACGCCACGATCGGATCGGTCGCGGCGACGGAGATCATGGTGCGCGGCATTCCGCCCATCACCTTCGATCCCGAGATCGGAAAGATCAGCTTTGTCGGCATCGGCGTGAAACACAGTCCGACGAATTACCTGCGCCTGCCCTTCGACATCGCGGTGATGGCCGCGGCGCAGCGGCTCGAGATCGGCCGCATCATGCACGTCTCGAACCTGAACGCGAACGTGCATGCGAGTCTGCCCATCGCGATCGCGGAACTGTACGGAGGTTTCGGTTACGAGAGTTACGACATCCGCGTGGCGTACACCTATACGCCCACCTCGCCCGATCTGCCCGCGGAACTGCGCACGCCGCAGAGCATCGAACTCGATTTTGCACGCGTCAATTTCCGCTTCACGATCGGCGTCACCCTCACCTTCCTGCCACTTGTGGATGTCAACGCCGAATACAGTTTCGGTGTGCAGGACAACTTCACACTCGGCGCGGGATTGCATCTCTGACAACCACGAAAGCCACGATCATGGTACGACGTATCCCGGCGCTCTGCGCGCTGCTTCTTGTGCTTCTGCTCCCCGCTCCGCTGCGCGCGCAGTTCGATCAGGGTTTTACCAAACGTCTGCTCGAGGAATTTTCGCTACAGCTTTTCGGGGAGAACGCAAGCGGGTTCATGGGACCGCTCGTCATCGTGTCGAACGTGGGAGCGAATCATGGTTTCTACCACTCGGCCCATGTCGAGAAAACCGACCGTCTGTCTTTCGAATTCTCGGTACAGACCGTCTACACCTGGGTGCGCGACGATCAGCGGAACTACACGGGGCACATTCCCTACGCCGTCAGACCGACCGACAGCGACACGCTGAAGGCCTTCAAATCGCTCGTGCTCGAACCCGCCGTGCGCGACGGGAAAATGTCGCCGACACTGACCACAGCGACCGTGTTCGGAGGCACGGGGTCGTGGTTCCGCATTCCGAAGGAATATCTGTGGTTCGTTCCGCCCGATCAGTTGAAGCTTCTGCCCGATTCGCTGCAGCTCACCAACGGCACGAATCAATCCACCGTTTTCGCGGCCATTCCGCAGCTTCGCATCGGGACGTTTGCCTCCACCGACATGCTGCTCCGCTATATTCCCCCGGTGACCTTTGATAAAAACATCGGCAAGTTCTCGTTCTTCGGTGTGGCACTGCGTCACAGCATCAGCAACACGCTCACGAATCCGCGTCTAGGCGGACTCGAGTCGTTCCCTGTCGATCTCGCGGTGCTTGTGAGTTACGAACATTCCACCATCGAAAACACAGTGGGTACGACGCGCGCGAAACTCGACGCGGCCACCGACATGCTTTCGGCCAACATCCACGCCAGCCGCCGCTTCGATTGGATAGAGCCGTTTGCCGGCATATCCATCGAGTACCTCTCGTCTTCCGGCACGTACACATTCACACTGCCGCAGACGATCAAGGACCAGATCGGCTACGACATCGATCCCCAAAGGGCCAGCATCAGTCTCGACGATCTGACCGTGAAGGGGACGCTTGGAGTGGCGGCCCTGTTCGGGCCGGTGGATGTGTTTCTCAGCGCGGGACTCAGCAAACACGTGATATTCGGGGGCGGTGCCGCGTATCATTTCTAGTCCGCGCGTGATTGCCCGCAGAGCGATGACGGCGGGCGTCAGACTCTGCCTTGTTTGCCCCGGCGTGGTTTTGTAAGTTTTTTTTTCACGCGCGCCGCGCGCATTCCGTCACAGACGAGGGACATTCACCTGATGAGCGAAAACAAGGGCAGCATTCTCTGGGTCGACGACGAGGTGGAACTCCTCAAGCCCCACATTCTATTTTTGGAGCAGAAGGGTTTCGAAGTCCACACCGTCACGAACGGGGCCGACGCGATAAGCTGGGTCGAAAACACGCCGGTGGACCTCGTGCTCCTCGATGAATCGATGCCCGGCATGGGCGGCTTAGCCGCGCTCGCGCGCATCAAGGATGTGCGGCCGACACTGCCCGTCGTGATGGTCACAAAAAACGAGGAGGAAGCGCTGATGGAGGAGGCCATCGGCGAAAAGATCAGCGATTACCTGACCAAGCCGGTGAATCCGAGCCAGATCCTGCTTGTGGTGAAGAAGATCCTCGAGGGGCGTAAAATCCTCGGTTCGCGCACCGCGCAGGATTACATCCAGGAATTCAACGAGGTGTCGCGTTCACTGCTCGGACCGATGGATCTCGAGGAATGGACGTCGATGTACCGGCGCATCGTCGAACGCGAGAGCGAACTCGACGAGCACCCCGAACTCGGGCTGCAGCAGACCGTCGCCGACCAGCGGCGCGAGTGCAATCAGGAGTTCTGCAAGGTGGTGGAAAAAAACTACCGCGACTGGATCGAGGACGAATCGGTGGTGCTGTCGCCCAACGTGGTAGACCGTTTCCTGGTGCCGCATATCGAGAACAAGGGCCCGGTGTTTTTCTTCGTAATCGACTGCATGCGATACGATCAGTGGCTCATCATGGAGCAACACCTGCACGACCTCTATTCCATCAAAAAGGACTTCTATCTCGGCATACTGCCGTCGGCCACGCCGTACGCGCGGAACGCGATTTTCAGCGGGCTGTATCCGAGCGACATCGACCGCGTGTTGCCCGGGCTGTGGTCGCGCGGCGACGACGACGACTATTCGATGAACAAGAACGAGAAGGAATTGCTCGAGAAACTGCTGGAGCGGCGCCGCATACGGCTCCGCACCGAGCTGAAGTACTACAAGATCATCGATCCCGAGTACGGCAAACAGATGGTGGGGAACATCGCCTCGTTCGCGAAGAATCACGTGACCGCCATCGTCGTCAACTTCGTCGACATGCTGGCGCACAGCCGGTCCGACACGCCCATACTCAAGGAAATCGCGCCCGACGAGGCGGCCTACCGTTCGCTGACACGCTCGTGGTTCACCCATTCGTCGCTGTTCGCGATGTTCCGGCAGATTGCGAAGTTCCCCGACGCCACCGTGATCGTGACCACCGATCACGGGAGCGTGCGCTGCATGCGCGGCACCAAGGCCCTGGGCGACCGTGAGACATCGACCAATCTCCGCTACAAATTCGGCCGCAACGTCAAGGCCGATCCGAAGCAGGCGATGCTCATTCCGAAACCCGCCGAGTACCGTCTTCCCAATCGCGGGATGACCGTGAACTACGTGATCGCAAAGGAAGACTATTACTTCGTGTATCCGACCGACTACAACAAGTATCTGGCGTACTACCGCGACAGCTTCCAGCACGGCGGCATTTCGATGGAAGAGCTGGTGCTGCCGGTCATCACCATGCAGCCGCGCTGAGGCAATGCAGGCGCATCTCACGCACAGCGAAGAGGAGACGCGCACGCTTGCGGGCGCGTTTGCGCGCGCGCTGGAGCCGGGCGCGACCGTCGCGCTATCCGGCGATCTGGGCAGCGGCAAGACCGCCTGGGTGCGCGGAATGTGCGCGGCGTACGCGTGTGAAGAACAGGTGAGCAGTCCGACCTTCACCATCGTCAACGAATACCGCGGTGTGCGGCACGTGCTGCACTGCGACGTGTACCGGCTGCGGAGCATCGACGAGATGTTCGAGGCGGGCCTCGATGAAATGTTCGACAGCGACGCGGTGGTGCTTGTCGAGTGGGCGGAGAAAATGCTGGCCCTGCTTCCCTTCCCGCGCTGGGAAATACTCTGCGAGCACGGAGGCAACGAGGCCGAGCGACGCTACACGGTTGTACTTGTCGCCGACCAGGGATCGTCGATCCTCGAGGAGACGGGTGACATGGAGTCGATGCAGTGATACTCGGGATCGAGACCGCGACACGCACGCTGAGCGTGGCACTTGTAGAAAACGGGCGTCTGCTCGCGAGTATCCTACTACTCAGAGGGAATCTGCACGACGAGCTGCTGCTGCCCGTCACGGCGCAACTGTTCCAGAACGCACAGGCGGATTGGAGCGGGATTGCCGCGGTCGCGGTGTCGGCCGGACCCGGTTCCTTCACCGGACTGCGCATCGGCATGGCGGCAGCGAAAGGGATCGCCATGAGCCGCAATATTCCCCTGGTGGCCGTACCGACCTTCGATGCGCTTGCCCTGCACATCGCCGAATCGGGCATACCGGCGGCCGATGCCACTCTGGTAACAGCTTTCGACGCGCGCGGAGGCGACGTGTACGCAGCGCGCTACGAGATACACGGGGGAACCATGCATCGGGCGGCCGGGCCTCTCGCGGGCACACTCGACACGATCCTTCCGGGACTCCCCGACGGCACCTGGCTGGCGGGAGACGCGGCAGCCGCGCAGGCCGCCTTGTCCGACGGCAGGTACCGCGCACTGCCCGGCACGGATGCGGGCGCACACGCCGGAGCGGTGGCGCTGCTCGGCGAACGTCTGCATGCTGAGGGGCGGCACGACTCCATCGACGAATGCGAGCCACAGTACCTCCGCGAGTTCCGGACGACAACCCCGAAAATCGCTGGCAGGTAAACCGCGATTTTTCCCGAAAGATTCGTATTATAGTTGGTTTCAGAGGAACGGCAATCGCCGTTCGCCTCATTGCCCGCACTTCCCGTCCGGCATCACACCCGCCCGCAGCATGCCGGCGGAAAGCTGTCAGGAATCGTGTTCCACCGGAACGCCGGCATCATCGATCAATTCCGGCACGGAGAGACAGAGAAAGAGGAGAACGAGACCATGGCCTGGTTTAAACGAGATAAAAGCAGCATCACTCCGGCCCCCGCGAAGCGGGAGGCACCTGACGGCTCGTGGCTGAAATGCGAGAGCTGCGGCGAGATGATGCACGTCAAACAGTTGCAGACGGCGATGTACACCTGCATCCATTGCGAGGCGTCGTTCCGCGTCGGCAGCACGGAGTACCTCTCGATCCTCCTCGACAAGGGTTCGTTCACGGAACAGGACCGCAAGATGCGGGCCACCGATCCGCTCAAGTTCACCGACACCAAGCGGTACACCGACCGCATCAAGGCGACGATCGACAAGACCGACCTATATGACGCAATGCGGGCCGGAACCGGCAAGATCGAGGGCATCACCGTCTCGGTCGCGGCGATGGATTTTGGTTTCATCGGCGGGAGCATGGGTTCCGTCGTGGGCGAAAAAATCGCGCGTGCCATCGACCGCGCACTGCGCCTGCGCTGCCCGCTCATACTGATTTCAATGAGCGGCGGTGCGCGCATGATGGAGGGCGCCTTCTCACTGATGCAGATGGCGAAATCGAGCGCAAAACTGTCGCAGCTCCACGCGGCGCAGCTCCCGTACATCTCGATCATGCTCGACCCGACCACGGGCGGCGTGACGGCGAGTTTTGCAATGCTGGGCGACATCAACATCGCCGAACCGAAGGCCCTGATCGGATTCGCCGGTCCGCGCGTCATTCGACAGACCATCGGCCGCGATCTGCCCGAGGGTTTTCAGCGAGCCGAGTTCCTTCTCGAGAAAGGTTTCCTCGACCTGGTGGTACCGCGCAAGGATATGCGGAAAACGATCGCGCGGCTGCTCCGCCACATGGTCTAGAAATTTCCGCATCGCTCCTTCCCATGAAAACCATCACCGCCATACGCGACATGCAGCGCACGACGGACGCGCTGCGCCGCGACGGAAGGCGGATCGCTTTTGTCCCGACGATGGGCTACCTGCACGAAGGGCATCTGCAGCTCATCCGCCGCGCACGCGCCGAGGCGGATTTCACCGCCGTGTCCATATTCGTGAATCCCTCGCAGTTCGGTCCGAAGGAGGATTTTTCGCGCTATCCGCGCGATCTCGCGCGTGATTCGGCGCTTGCGGAACAGGCGGGATGTGATTTGTTGTTTGTACCGGAGACGGACGAGATGTATCCGCCGGGATTTTCGACCCGGGTCAGCATCGCCGGACTCGCGTCGGTGCTCGAGGGCGCGTCGCGTCCGGGCCACTTCGACGGCGTCGCGACCGTCGTCGCAAAACTGCTGAATATCGTGCGGCCGCACGTGGCCGTCTTCGGTCAGAAGGATGCACAGCAGGTAGCCGTCATACGCGCCATGCTCCAGGAACTGAACTTCGATACCGCCCTCATTGTAGAGCCCACCGTCCGCGAGGCCGACGGTCTGGCGATGAGTTCGCGCAACGTGTACCTCTCGCCCGAGGAGCGACAGCGCGCGCTGGCGCTGTCGCGCGCGCTCGAATCCGCGTCGGCCCTGTACGCGGGCGGTGAACGGCGCGCATCGGCACTCGCGGGCGCGGTGCGGTCGGAACTCGCGTCGACCCCGGGAGTGGATGTCGACTACGTGGCGGTAATGGACGCTGAAACATTCACCGACCCCGAGGCGGACTGTATGCGTCCCCTGCTCGTGGCAATCGCCGCGAAGGTCGGATCCACACGACTCATCGACAATACGTTATTACAGGAAATACCGCGGCCATGAGACTCCGCATGTGCAAATCGAAAATCCACAGGGCACGCGTCACCGAAGCCGAGCTGTACTACGAGGGCAGCCTGACCATCGACATCGAGCTGATGCGCCTTGCCAACATCCTGCCCTTCGAACAGGTGTCGGTGGTGAACGTCAACAACGGGAACCGCTTCGAGACCTACGCGATCACGGGTGATCCGGGCAGCGGGACGATCTGTCTGAACGGCGCCGCGGCGCGGCTCGGGCACGTGGGCGACGAGATCATCATCATCACCTACGCCGAGTTCGAGGAAGCAGAGGCGCGCGGCCATCATCCCACCATCGTGCTGGTCGATTCCGACAACAAGATGAAGGATGTGCTGACGGCGCCCGACCGCCCGATGCACGCCGATTTCCTCAACTGCTGACAGAGACACAGCCCCAGGCACCCTTCCCGACCGATTTTCGGAGTATCATGTCCTCTTCTCCTCTCGCTGCCGTCATCATGGCCGCCGGCCAAGGCAAACGCATGAACAATCCCTCGCTCGCGAAGGTCATGCATCCCCTCGGCGGACGGCCGCTTGTCGACCACGTCATCGGACTCGCGCGGAAAAACGCGGCGGAAAACATCATCGTCATCGTGGGTCATCAGCGCGAGAGCGTGGAGGAGTTTCTCCGCGCGGCGCATCCCGACGTCTCGATCGCCGTGCAGGAGCAGCAGCTCGGCACGGCGCACGCGGTGATGCAGGCGGGTCCCGCGCTCGCGCAGTTCGAGGGCGACGTACTGATCCTGAGCGGCGACGCGCCCATGACGCGGCCCGAGACCACGGCACGCATGCTTGCGCGCCATCGTGAGAGCGGCGCCTCGGTGACCGTCCTCACAGCCGTGCTGCCGGATCCGACAGGATACGGCCGCGTGATCCGCGGCGACGACGGGCGGATACTGCGCATCGTCGAACACAAGGACGCAAGCGACGAGGAACGCGCGGTGAACGAAATCAACAGCGGCATCTACGTCTTCCGCAAGGCGGACCTCTTCGATGCCCTGGCGCGGGTCGACAACCACAACGCGCAGGGCGAGTATTACCTGCCCGACGTCTTTGCGATGTTCGCACGCGAGGGACGGAGGATGGAGCCGTGCATCGTCGAATCGTTCGACGAGATTCGCGGCGTCAACACCGTGGAGCAGCTCCTCGAGATGGAACGTGTGTACGCCGCCACACACGGCACCGCGGCTGACGGCGGATACGACAATCGCACAGTACACGCGTGAGACCATGGCCGACCGATACGTACTGCACCCCGACAATCCCCAGCAACGGCTGATGACGGAAATCGTCGACCGTCTGCGCCGCGGCGCGGTGATGCTGTATCCCACCGACACCGTGTACGCGATAGGTTGCGACATCAAGAACAAGGAAGGCCACGAGCGCATCCGGAAGATCCGGCGGCTGTCGGACGACAAGCCGCTGACATTCGTGACCTCCTCCCTCTCCGACATCGCCGAGTACGCGCACATTTCCGACACATCGTATCAGGTGCTGCGGCATCTCGTGCCGGGTCCGTACACCTTCCTTCTGCCCGCATCAAAACTTGTTCCCAAACTCGTGCAGAATCCGCGCAGGAAGACCTCCGGCATCCGCGTGCCCGATCACATCATCTGCCAGGTGCTGATCAAGCAGCTCGACAATCCCTTGATCTCGATGTCGGCACGTCTGCCCGACGTCGAAGACGCGCCCGACATCGAGGACCTCTTCGAGCAGTTCGACAGTTTCGTCGACATCATCATCGACGACGAGGGCGTGTACCGTTCGCCCTACACGGGCGAGATCTCGACGATGATCGATCTCACCGACGACGTCCCGTCGATCGTCCGCCGCGGGCTCGGCCTCGAGCTGGCCGAAAAGTACATCTAGCGTCCGCGCGATTCCTGTTCCGACGGATATCCGAACCAGGCGCGGAGCGCCCCGAGCCAGGGCTTGAAGCCGAAGCGGCGCGCCTCACGATACGCGTCCGCGGGCGTGAGGCCCTCGACGTCGGTGCGATACTTTGCGATGATTGCGCCGGTGCGGTCGGCCCCGTGCGCGCAATGCACGTACACGCCCCCTCCCTGCAGGAGCGCGCGTATACGTTCCCAGTCCTTCGGTGATGGCGGATTGGTGCCGAGATAGACGGGCACGTACTCGATGCCGAGTTCGCGCGTCCATTCGATTTCGGTGCCCCCGCTTTTCGGCAGTGCATCCTTGGCGAGGTTGATCACCGTCCGCACCCCGTACATTCGCTTGAGTGAATCGAGTTGCGCGCGTGATGTGATTTTAGCGCCGCGATAATTGCCGTTCACCGTGGTGTCGAAGTTGGTGGGCAGCCAGGGGAAGGGTGAACGCACCTGCGCCGCGAGAGGCGCGGCGCAGGCACAGACACAGGCAAGAAGGATGAAGGCGGCGAGGCGCTTCATACGGCGGAATTATTTGGAGACCGGCGTCTCGACAACAACACTCACCGTGCGGCAGTAGAATCGTCCTTCGGGCGTTTCGTTGTCGTACATGGATGACTCGCCGGCGCCCTGCACCACGGCGTTGCTCGCATTGAGCGCCGAGGCGGTGGAGCGCGCGCGGCCCTCGGACAGGCGCAGGTTGTACTCAGTCTCGCCCAGTCGGTCGGTATGCCCGGTCACCTTGACGTTCGAATTCTTCGCGATGCGCGGTTTGATGAATTCCGCGATGCGCACGTTGCGCGCGTTGAGCGCGGGCGAATCGAAATCGAAGAGGATCAGGTTATAGCGGTCGATCTCGAGATCGGCCAGCCGTTCGGCGCGTTTTTTCTGGATGGTGATCTGCTCCACGGGGATAAGCGAATCGGGAGTGACCACAGTCTGATTCGCCGCGTCCTGGACGCGCAGCGCGTACACGATCGGCTCGTTGGTGCGCGGGATGCTGGTGCGTTCCTCGGCCACATTCCAGACAAGCGACGCGGGCGGCATCTCGCGGCCGGTCCACTCCTTCAGCACGCGGCCGCTCTGCCGGGCGGTAAGGCGCCAGTCCACGACACCCGCTCCCGCTTCGACGCGCGGGTAGAAGCGCATGACCGGCGGCGTGACGGTGCGCAGCGTGTCGCCGGTGATGACAGGGTCGAGAATTGCGGGGTCACTCGCGGAGATTTCGACGCGGCGGTTTTCGGCGATGCCGTCGGGCTCGGTGACACGCGAGGGAGTTTCCGGCAGACCGCGTTCCACGACACGCAGACGCGATTCGGGCACGCCCCATACGTCGCGCAGGTAATTGCGCACCGCAATTGCCCGGTTGCGCGACAGGGTGGTGTTGCCCTTCTCCGCTCCTTCGTCGCTGTTGCAACCCGTGAGCGTCAGTGTGGCGAAATTATTCGCGCGCATACGGCGCCCGATGATGTTAAGCACATTGTGATACATTTCGATGGTGCCTGTCGAACGGAGGGCGGGCATGTCGAAGGCCTCTGCCTGCTCCTTCGAGAGGCGCGCGTAGCGCGCAGGGATGGCGTCGGACTGTTCATCAAAAAACACGTAGTGCAGCAGAGGCCGCATCTCGGTGGAGATAAACTCTTCAACGCGCACACGGACCAGCGGCTGCTCGGTACCGTCCTTGTCCACACCGGCGGCGGTGATGGATGCGGCCAGCGCGGGGGGCGGCGGCGGCGGCGGGGGAGGAGGAGGTGGTGGTGGCGGGGGCGGCGGGGGCGGTGGCGCACTCTCCTTCGGAAGCCAGCGCACCGAGGCGCCCAGGCGCAATGTGTGCGCGTTCCACGAGAAGCCGCTGACGACCGGCGTCACACCGTAGGCAAAGATGATTTCGGGAGCGGCCACGAGCGTGCGATCGCGGTTGAGAGGCACTTCATAGCGGAGTCCCGCGAGAAGGGCAAGTTGTATCGATCCCGCGTCGGGTATGTCGCCGCTGAGCACATTCCGTGTGCGCGTCTGCGTATCCATGAACACGCCGCGGTCGGCCGGAACCACGATCTGTTCCTTCTGCTCGAAGGATCTTGACAGCACGAGTCCGAGACGCGGACCCGCCATAAACGACAGCGATTTCCAGAAGCGGTAATCAAAGAGCGGCTCGATTCCAACGGACGACAGAGTCGCGTCGATCGTGTGTTCAAATTCGCCCGGCGCGGCGGTACCGACAATGCTGACTGTTGTCGCTTCGCGCGACGACAGCAGCGCGCTGTATCCTGTGTAACCCGCGCGGATGTCGATGGACATGGTGCGTTCGAGCGGATACACGTACAGCACACCCGCCGTGAAACCCGTCCCATCCCCGCTCTCGAAACGCGGACAGCAGTTCGGGATGCCCGGAAGTTTGCTGAACTCGGCCGTGTGAAAGTTCAGATTATAATTGCCGTACACACCAAAACCGGCGCGCATCGAATCGGGATCAGCGGCCGGTTGTGAGATTGCGGATTGTGCCGCACAGAGAAGAAGCGTCAGGAAGAATGCCGACAGGCGTTTCATCGGGTCCTCGGGTTGGATCGCGTAATATACAAAAATTGGAGAGCCGGGAGCTAGCGTCCGCGCGACTGCAAGGACGTTATTTGGCGAGCATAAGCGGAAGGTACACGGCTGTTGCCGGTGTGAGGAGCACGCAGAAATATAGGCCCGAAGGCAAGGCCCCCGCGTCGAGAACAAAACGGTGGGTGCCGCGCGGCAGTTCCGCGTCGGCGAGCACAACCATCTCGCGGCCAAGCGCGTCGTGCACAGTGAGACGGCTGCGGCCCGCCTCGATGATATCGACCTCGATCACCGTGCTGGCGTTGAAGGGATTCGGCCCCACCTGCCGCAGGGACAGCGTCGCAGCGCCGTCGAAGAGGCGTGCGCCGCCTTCGCGGCAGATGGTGATGCGGATCATGCCCGTATCGAGACGCGCATCAACCGCGGCGCCTGCGAAGGACAACGAGTCGAGCACAAGCAGCGACGAGTCGCGGTCGCCCAGCGTGGCCACAAACAGGTATTCGGCCACGATGCCCCGATCCGATGCGAGCGCCGCATCCACCGGGACGCGCCGTTCGCGTCCCACGACAATCCCTTCGGGTGTGCCTCCCGCGGGCGCGAGCACGGACGCGTCGAAACGCAGGATGCCGCGCAGCCGCGTCGCACCTGCGGCTTGCAGGCCGCTCGACGACACAAGATCGAGGGGCAGGCGCACCAGATCGCCCGGCCGCGCAACAATGCCGGGAAGACTCAGCGCCGCAGTGGCACGGACCCCGTCCTGCACGTCGAACGGATCGGACCGCGCCGTGCAGCCGTCGGCATTCGACACCGTGACCACGTAGCGGCCGTTCCGTGTTATTCGGAGAATACGATCCGTTTCTCCGGTTAAATCGGCGCCGTCACGGGACCAGGCATACCCCGCGGCGACGGACGAGATGAGCGAATCCCCGCTGCGCGTGATCACGGGTTTCGGCGGCACCGGCAGCAGAAGGACGACGTGACCCGGCGACACACCCGTGCAGCCGTTAGAATCCGTCACCGTCACGGTATAGACGCCGGGAGCCGAGACGACACAGACGCGCGCGCCTGCCACTGTGGAGCCCGCGGCGTCGCGCCACGTGTACGACACGGCGTTCACGCCCGCGTCGAGAGAGATTGAATCGCCGTCGCAGAAGCCGCGGGGTCCCTCGATCACGGGACGCGGCGCCGCAAACCGGCGCAGGGTCACCGGCGCCGACTCGCCACCGCAGCCGGCGGCATCGCGCACGCGCACACGCACGACGGCGTCGCGCCGCAGTGTCAGAAAACGGTTCGATCCCAGAAGCGCGGCACCTTCAAGCCATTCATACGTCGCAAAACCGGGCCCGGCGTCGAGCAGCACCGAATCACCGTCACAGAAGTCCCTCGTGCCGATGACACGGATCACCGGCGTCAGTGAATCACCCACGCTGACCTCGAGTACCGTGGATCCTGCACACCACATCGCGCCCCGCCGCACGGTGACGCGCACAGTGCCCGTGCCGGCGGCGGACCATTCCACGGCGACCGCCGTGTCCAACAGCGTCGTGCGGGGCGTTCCGCCACGAATTTCCCAGAGAACACTGTCGCCGGGCTGCACAGACACGCCGTACACCGCCACCGATCCCCGGCACACCGTCGCCGGTCCTTCGATCACAGGGTGCGGCCGCACCACAACATCGACCGTTACGGGAGGTGTAGCGCCTTCACAACCCGCATCGTCCGTCACTGTCAGCGAGTACACCCCCGGATCCCGCACAACGATGCCCGGCGTATCCGCGCCTGTGGACCAGCGGTACCCGGTGTACACAGCATCCGCCTGCAGGACCACGCTGTCGCCCTCACAGAGCGTGGTCGATCCGTTGGTCGTGATAGACGGCCGCGGTGACGGGAGAACGTTCACCTGCAGGTCGAAAGTCGACGCGCACCCGGTGCTGTCGTCCCGCCCGAGCAGCGAGACGATGTACTGACCGGGAACGGACCAGAAGACGCGGATTGAATCCCCTTCCCTTTTCACCGAATCCGCACCGGCGGCACTCCACACAGCGGTGACGCTGCGCGGCAGCACTGCGCGATACTGGCCCGCAGCGCCCGAACAAAGAACCGACGGGCCTGTGGCCGATACGGCAGGCGGATCAGCGGCGCGTATCGGCAGCGGTTCAGAGCTGCCAGCACAGCCGGCGCTGTCCACCACCGTCACAGAGTAGAGGCCACCGGTCCGCAGCACAATCGCCGCGCTCGTATCGCCCGTGGACCAGCGGTACGACACATACGCGCCTTGCACAGTCAGGGACACGCTGTCGCCTTCGCAGAAGAAGGGACCCGGATCGGCCCGCACCACCGGCGCGGGGCGCGCGCGCAGAATCAGGCGCACGGTGTCGCGGCCTTCGCACCCCCCCGCATCCGATACATGCAGTATGTACCTGCCCGGCGCGGCCACCGTCAGCGTACGTGCAGCGACAGTTCCGCCTCCAGGCAACAGCCATTCATAGGTGGCATAGCCCGCACCCGCGTCGAGTGTGACGCTGTCGTTCTCGCAGAGCGTGATATCGCCCGAAGGAACGACGCCCGGACGCAGAATCGGAGCGACCGCCACGTCCGCAGCAGCGGTGCTGACACAACCAGTGGAATCGTCGATAATCGTCAGGACCACGCGCGCCGTTCCGGGAGCGCCCCAGCGCACGAGCAGCGTGTCGGTTGCAGCGCCCGAAAAAGGCGTGCCTCCCGTGACGGTCCAGCGATAGCTGTGTTTCGGATACAGAGGAGCAGTATATCGGGAAAAGCTGAACGGACACGCGCTGGCAGGACCTTCGAACGACGCGGCGCGGACGGCGTGCACCGACACCGCGACGGGCCGTGCGATTCCGGCGCAGCCGCCGTCGTTGTACACCGTCACATCGTAGAGCCCCGCGCGTTTGACAACAAGCCGGCGTGTGGTGTCGCCGGTACTCCAGCGCACCGATGTATATCCCGCGCCCGCATCGAGCACCGTGCTGTCGCCGGGGCAGATGATCAGCGGGCGCAGTGCCGTGATGACCGGAACGGGCAGCGGATACTGTGTGATTTCGACCGAGTCACGCGCCTCGCAGCCCTGGGCGTCGCGGACCAGCAGCGAGTACATTCCGCCCGCGCGCACGGTGATCGAGCGGGACTGTGCGCCGGTGGACCAGCGGTAATACGGGTATAGTTCCGATGCGGTCAGCACAAGACTGTCGCCCTCGCAGATCACACGGCGGCCGCTGCCGCGTATGCTCACACTGGCGGCGGGAAGTACAAACACCGTTACCGGTGACGTCCGCACACATCCGACCGCATCACGCACGGTGACTGTGTAGAGTGTGGTGACCGTGGGTCTGGCGACCGGTGTTGCGACGGTTGCGTTCGACAGTCCGGCGTCGGGCGACCACTGATAGGTGTAGGGCGGCGTCCCTCCATCGGCAAAGGCCGTGAGACCGGTGCCCGCGCCCGGGCATATCGTGCCGCCGCCGCGCGCTTCCGCGCGAAGGGTGCTGACACGCACCGTCACAGTGTCGACGGCAACACAGCCGAGGGCGTCTGTGATGGTGACGGTGTACGTCGTTGTCGAATCGGGAGCCGCCGTGGGATTCGGACCGTCGCTGAGGTCGAGGCCATCCGACGGAAGCCAGCGGTACCTGATGGGCGGAATTCCTTCCAGCACGGCCGCCGAGAGGCGCGCCCCGATGCCGCGACAAACAAACACCGACGCTCCCGCATCCACTTCCGCGTGCCGCACCACGATGGAAATCTGCGCCGTGTCCGCACAACCGATGGAATCCGTCACCACGACGGTGTAGCGGGTGGTGGTGTCGGGCGTGGCGCGCGTCTGCGCCGCGTCGGTCACCGTCAGAGTCGCCGCCGGCGACCAGCGGTAGGTAAAGGGTGCGATGCCTCCCACGGGTGCGACCCACAGCGGAACACTGCCACCGCGGCAGATGATCGTGTCGGGGCGGGTCCGTGTTTCGAGTGTCGAGAGCGAGACGCGCACAGGAGGTGACGAGGAATAACACCCCGTGGCATTCTTGACGAGCACGGAATACCAACCCGAGTCCGAGACCGTGCACTGCCGGTCGGTTGCGCCGGAAATTTTTCCGTTTTCGTTGTACCATTCATATGTGAGCCCCGCCCCGTCATTCGCCTCGAGAACAACGGAGGATCCCGGACAGAACCGAGTCGGTCCGAGCGCGGTCACAGTTGCGGGCACCGTGCATTCCTCGATCTTCAGGACGAAGGCATCCCACGGACCGCCCTGATGCGCGGCCTGCTGGGGATTCAGCGTCGGGAAATCGGTGCTGTTGGTTGTGCCGCAGAGCACCGCCGCGGCGCCTGCGGCCGCCACACCTGCGGCACCTTCATTCGCCTGGCCGCCGACATACGACGCAAATTGGAGCACGCCGGCAGACGAGAAACGCGCGACAAAGGCCTCGTCGCCCGGGTGTTTGAGCATAGGCGCATTACGCACGGGCAGCGTGGTGCTGCCTGTGCTGCCCGCGACAAGCGCGTTGCCCGCCGCGTCGAACGCGGCGGCGATGGCAATGTCGCTGCTGTTGCCCCCGTAGAATGTGGACCACTGCAGAGCACCACCGTTGGAATACACTGCGACAAAGGCGTCACCGAGCAGCGCACGGTCGGACTGCAGCGCGTTCAACACGGGAAAGTTGTCACTCTCCGTTGTGCCCGCCACGAGCACGCGGCCCGCAGCATCAATGGCAACCGCCTGCGCGGCATCCTCTTCATCACCACCCTGATATGTCGCCCACAGCCGCGCGCCTGCAGTATCCAGCACCGCGATAAAAGCATCGGAAGCTCCGCCGAACAGCGCCTGCTGCGCCGAGGCAGCGGGGAAATCCGTGCTTGCGGTACGTCCGGCCACTGCGATACCCGCCTGCGAGGCGGCAACGCCCCAGGCCTCCTCCGCGGCTGAACCGCCGAGGTAGCGCGCCCAGCGCCGCGTGCCGAGCGTGTCATATTTTACGAGAAAAGCATCCGAAAATCCTGCATTGTTCGGCTGTTGCGCGTTGAGCACGGGGAAGTCGCTGCTGAACGTCGAGCCGGCGATAACGACATTGTGTCCCGCATCGCAGGCGATCGAGAGCCCGCGCTCCTCGAGCGTACCGCCCGAGTAGGTGCTCCAGCGCAGGGCACCTTCTGGGGTGAAGGAGGCCGTGAAGGCGTCGAAATCGCCGCCGCGCGCAGGCTGCGCCGCGGAGGCGACAGGCAGATCGTCGCTGCGCGTCCAGCCGACGATGCTCGGACGTCCCGCGGCATCCACGGCCACATCGTAGGCGTAGTCGAGGTCGCTGCCTCCGAAATACGTGGCCCAGATCCGCTGACCGGCGCCGTCGAGCTTGACGAGAAACGCGTCGAAGTTTCCCGCTGAAGCGGGCTGATACCCCGCCGCCACGGGAAAGTCGATGCTCGCGGTGCGGCCGGTCACAAAAATATTCTGCTGCGCATCGATCGCCACGCCGTACGCCCAGTCTTCCCCGCTGCCGCCGTAAAACGTAGACCACACAATGCCCGGATCGATCACGAGCACGTGGGACGAATCATACGCGGCGGGTGCGAACGAGACGGTGTTGCCTTCGACAACATAATACGCTGCGACGTGTTCGCCCGCGGCACAGCGAGGATCGGGCGCATCCACGGCCGTCGTCCAGGCAACGGGCGCTTCTTCCACGATAGTGCCCAGAGGCGACCGCAGTTCCAGCGCACCGTCGGGGCGCAGCCGCACGCTGTCAAGGCCGTCGTAGCCGAATCGCACCGCGCGCGTATCGGCGCCAGGCCTGGCAACAAGATCGTATTTGACACCCTCGTCGCGCGCCGTGAACACGAGATCGATGCCTGGATATACATCGTGATACGTCAAACGCCCGTATGCGTGTACGATCCGGGACGGGCCCGCGACCGAATACCGGTGCACTGCAGAGGTCTCCGCGTCCGACGGCTCGAGCCGTGCGTGCCGCGATGCGCCAATAAAGGACAGATCAATCCGATAATACGAGACCAGGTCTTCACGTCCCCGGCCGGCATCACTCACGCCTGGGAGTACCGTCCCGTGATTCCGCCGGAACACATAACTGATCCCGTCGTCGCGGAAAAACACATCCAGTCCCTTCGCGCGCAGCACATAGCGGATATCGTGCCGTGCCGTGCCGCGGCTGTCGCGCACAGTTCCCGGCGTCTCGACAAAAACGGGGGCGGCGAGTACACCATGGTAACGTCCCGGTTCCAGTGGTCCCGTGTGTATATCCGGCGCCGCTCGCGCCGTGACGAGGCAGCAGGCGGCACAGACCATGCGGAGAACGAGCCACGTGATAGTCCGTCCCGCATGCCCGCGTCGGATTGTCGCAGGCGCTGCCCGCGGTCTGCACGCGATGGGGTGCATCGCGCCGTCTCCCGTGTTACTTGACGAGGGACATGGCGCGCAGCAGCGTCATGGACGGCGTCTGCAGCACGGCGTGATACAGTCCGGACGGCAACGCACCCGCGTCGAAGACAACGCGGTAGGCGCCCGGTTGTTTGTGTCCGTCCTCAAGTATCGCGACACATCGGCCGAGCATGTCGATCACCTCGAGGCGCACGGGTCCCGCCTCCACGACGGCATAGTCGATCGTGGTTGTCGCGTTAAAAGGATTAGGCCGGTTCTGCGCCAGAGTCGCAGGCACACTGCCGTCGAAAAGACGCACACCACCCTCGAGACAGGCGATGATCTGGAACTCGCCTGAAACCATGGTCGTGCGCACCGCACCGGCGTCCCAATTGAAGCGCTCGAGCGTGATGGGGACCCTGTCGACACGGCCGAGCATGGCCGTACATTCGAAGGTTGCGAGCACACCTATCGTGTCACGAAGCGGTCCGGAAATGTCGACGATGCGATCCGTTCCCTGCTGCGAAAACACCGCGCTGCCCGCGACGGGCTCGAGAATTTCGTTGTTGAACCTGAGGCGGGCTGTGAACGATCCTGCTCCCGCGGTGAGAAGATCCTCCGAAAACGTCAGCGTCACGGGCACGGACACACGCTCGCCCGGAGCGGCCCGCAAGACGGGCACGGTCACCGTCGCCAGCGCGATCCGCACCGGCCGCGGCGCCGAGAGCGCCGAACAGCCGAACTGGTTGGTCACACGAACCGTGTAGGTTCCGGAACGCGGGATGAGCAGGAAACGTCCTGTCTCGCCCGGCAGCGGCACACCGTTGAGCAGCCACTGATACCCGACCTCGGGTGTCGAAAAGAGGGTGTCGCGATCCTGTGTAATGAGAGGCTCGGCGGGCAACGGATTCACCACCACGTCCACCGTGGTAGCGCTGCCGATGCATCCGTTTGTATCGGTGACCGTGAGCGCGTAACTGCCGCTGCGCTTGACGACGATCGACCGGGTGCTTTCGCCGCCCGACCATGCGTATCGTACGAATCCCGGAGGTCCCGAGAGCGTGACGCTGTCGCCGTCACAGAACACGAGCGGTCCGTTTGCGGTGATCACCGGACGCGGATTCGGAAACACCGTCACCGTCACTACGCGCGACACGGCCGAACATCCCGTGGCAAGACCCACCAACACGCTGTACGAGCCGCTGCGTGTCACGGTGATGCTCCGGCTGGATTCGCCGGAAGACCACTTGTAGAGGACGTAGCCGGCTCCGGCATCGAGCTGCACGCTGCCGCCCTCGCAGAATACCGTGTCGCCCGTCACCGTCACCGCGGGGGTAGGAAGCGGATTCACAACGACAGTGACGCCCGCGGAGGTCGCGGTGCATGTGTTCGAATCGGTGACAGTCACCGCGTATGTGCCGCCGCGTTTCACGACAATGCTCCGCGTGCGATCGCCGCCGGACCAGAGATACGATCTGAATCCCGCACCCGCATCGAGCACGACGCTGTCGCCGTCGCAGAACGTGGTGGGGCCGAGCGCCGTGATCACCGGAGCCGGAAGCGGAAACACACGCACGAACACCGAGGTCGAATCGTCACATCCTGATACATTGCGCACGCGCACACTATAGCTGCCGCTGCGCGTCACGGTGATACGCTGCACGGTTTCGCCACTGCTCCACGCGTACGAGACAAAACCCGCGCCCGCGTCCAGATCCACGCTGCCGCCCTCACAAAAGCTGGTCGGACCCGACGCAGTGATCGCCGCGGTCGGACGAGGATTCACCACAACATCGACCTGTGACGAGGTACCCGTGCAGCCGTTGTTGTCCGTGACGGTCACTGTCACGCCCGCCGATGCCTTTAATGTGACGGTTTGCGTTGTGTCGCCGGTGGACCAGGTGTAACGGACGTAGCCGCCGCCCGCGTCGAGACGCACGCTGTCGCCGACGCAGAAGATGGTCGGGCCGGATGCCGTTATCGACGGGCGCGGTCGCACAAAGACCGTGATCGTCACGGGCGACGACGTCCCGCCGCAATCGTTCGAGTCGACGACGTCGACGGTGTACACTCCGCTCGCGCGCACGGTGATGCTGCGCGTGGAATCACCCGTGGACCAGTGGTAGAAACTGTAATCCGGACCCGCGTCGAGCACGGTCGAATCGCCTTCGCAGAACGACGTGGGGCCGTTCACTGCAATCGCCGGTGGTGGTGCGACCGTGCAGCCGAATTTCACGAGGAAGGCATCCCAGCCCGTGCCCTTTGTGCGCTGGGCTGCTCCGGACGTGACAGGAAAATCGGTGCTGTTGGTCCAGCCCGTGATGACGGCCGTGCCGCGCCAGTCGGCCGCGATCGCTGCGAGTCCGCGACTCGAGACCTCGCTTTCGTCGTCGGTGCCGCCGAAGTAGCTTGCCCAGATGCGCGAGCCGTCGCGCCGCATCTTGACAACAAACGCATCGAGTTTGCCTGCGCGCGCGGCCTGTGCCGCATCCCCTGTCACGGGAAAATCGAGACTGCGGGTCCGGCCTGTCACGATGATGTTGCCACTCGGATACACGGCGATACCGTTGGCGGCCTCCTCATCGCTGAGTGTGCCGTCGTTGCCGCCGCCGTAGAGTGTGAGCCAGTGCCGCGTGCCGTCGGGCATAAAACGACCGATAAACGCGTCCCACGTTCCGCGCTTGACGAGTTGAAACGCGCCGGCGCTGTTCGGAAAATTATTGCTCGCGACTGTGCCGCAGAGGGCGATGCTGCCGTCGCCGGCCGCGGCGACGGAGTATGCGTCGTCGAAGTACCAACCGCCGATGAGCGTGGAGAAGATGCGGCTGCCCGTCGAAGAAAATTTGAGCAGGATGCAGTCGCGTTCGCCTTCGAAGGCGGATTGAAACGCGCCGGCTGTGACAGGGAAATCGGGGCTTTCAGAATGGCCGCACACGATCACGTTTCCCGCGCCGTCGACCGAGATGTCGTGCCCCCAGTCCTCCTTCACGCCGCCGTAATACGTGGCCCAGGCACGCGATCCGTCCGCGCGGAATTTTGCGATAAACAGATCGTGATCGCCCGATTTTGTGAATTGGTACGTCGGGAACGATACGGGCAGGTCGCCGCTGATCGTGCGTCCCGTGACGAACACAGCACCCGCGCCATCGATCGCCACCGCGTCGATTTCCTCGAAGTTGGATCCTCCGAAATACGTGCACCAGCGGATGGTCCCGTCGGGACGGAACACTGCGATGAATCCGTCCGCATCGGGTTTTTTTGTTTCCTGGAACGCGCCGCGTGTCACGGGGAAATCCGAACTGAGCGTATAGCCGGCAACGGCCACGTCGCCGTTCGGCGCCACCGCCACACCCATCGCGAGGTCGTCGTCCGCACCGCCGTAATGTGTCGTCCACAACCGCGCGCCGTCGGGGGCGAACTTCGCGATGAAGGCCTCGGCCTTCCCCGCACTGCGTTCCTGAATGGACCCGGGCGTCGCGGGGAAGTTCGAACTTTCGGTCCATCCCACGAGGTAGACATTGCCCGCCTGGTCGATGGCCGTGGACGTTCCGAAGTCGGTCCAGTTGCCCCCGTAGTAGGTGGACCATTCAACAAACGGGTCCAATATCAGCGGCCGCGCGGTGTCGTACGCTCCGAGGCGGAACGAGAGGCGGTCGCCTTCGAGCACATACGCCGAGGGAACCACGTCGCGCGCGCCTGAGCCCGTGGCGAGGGTCGGTGGGTACGACACCGCATCCTGGTACACAAAGGGTGCGCGTTCGGTGATGGCACCGAGCGGCGTGTTGATGCGCAGATCGCCTCCCTGCAGCAGCGCGAGCCCCTCGGCTCCGATATAGCGCAGCGCGATACGTCCGGCATTTGTTCCTGGACCTGCGATGAACTCGTATTTCAACCGTCCCGCATCGAGCGTGAAGCGAAGATCGACGCCTTCCTGAATGCCGTGGTACGTGAGGGTTGCGCCGTCGGACTCGATCACTGCGGCCGCGCGCGCGCCTTCGAACACCACATCCACACGATAACTGCGAAAGCGCTGGCGGCGGGGCTCAATGGCGCAGGAATGGTCTTCCCCCGCGTGCGACTGCGCACTCCCCGCGACAGGTTCTGAGATGACATAACTGACCGCATCGCGGAAGAAGTAGGCATGCAAGGCGCCGAGATCGGTCTCGTACAGAATGTCGTCGCGGCGACGACCCTCGCTGTCGACGATGCGCCCGCGGTTCTGCAAAAAGACGCCCTGCAGATGTGTGGTCGGGGCGACGGACCTCGCGCCCGCAGCCGCATGCTCATGGCCCGTGGGAGCGCCCTGAGCGCCATTCAGGGCTGCGAAGAAAAACAGACTCAGGAGTACGGAATATCGTCGCGCAAGCATCGTTTTCATTGCCGGAGATTGTGGATCGTTGCTACGAGAAACTAGCCAATTTCGCTTGCCGATGCTAGCGAATACGCAATACCCCGTCACGTGTCTCGGCCGTGGCGGGTCCGCCCGTCCACCGGAACGATTCTATTTCGAGACGCTGCGGCCCCGCCCTTTCCGCGACAATGTGGACGGGGATCGAAGCGAGCACGCGGTCGCCGGGCCGCCAGGCGCCCTGCACGCGCATTACAAGATCGCGGGACTCGGTGCCGAGCACCGTCGAAGGATCGAGGGGTTCACACACTTTTTTTTTCACGCGGATCGCGGCCTCGAATCCCGTCACACCGCTCGCGGCGAGATTCTTCTCCGACATCAGACGCAGGACAAGCGCGGCCGTGTCGCCTTTGCGCACGGTTCCACCCGTCACTGTTGCAACGGCCGAACCGAACACGACCTCCACTGGACGCGATTCCACGGCGCAACCCGCCTTGTTCGACACACGAATCGAGTACGTCCCGGGCGCGCGCGCGATGAACTCGCGATTCACCGCTCCGCGTATCTGCGCGCCATTGCGTTGCCACTGATACGCATCGGCCACCGATCCGATCAGCGTGTCGCTGCGGCGCTCTATCGACACCACAGGCATCGGCAACACACGTACCACCACCGAATCCGACACTGCCTCGCAGCCGGCGGCATTTGCGACTGTCACCGCCAGCACCGCGTTTGCGCGGACAGCCACCGTCCGCGTGACAGCTCCATTCGACCACCTGTATGCGGTGAAACCCGTACCCGCATCCAGCACCGCCGTCTCACCTTCGCAGATCTGCACAGGACCGCGCGGAGTTACGAGCGCTCGCGGCACGGGAGAGAAGGTCACGGACACGGGCGCGGCATCGGCGGTGCAGCCCTCGGCGCTGCGCACCGACACCGCATAGGAGCCGCTGCGTGTCACATCGATGCTGCGCGTGGAACGGCCGTCGCTCCAGCGGTACTCCGCGAAGCCGGGGCCGGCGTCGAGTGTCAGCGGCTGTCCTTCACACAGAGCCAGGGGCGCGCTCGCCTCGATGCTCGGGGTTGGGCGCGGATTCACATGTACACGCGTACTGTCGACCGCGGTGCAGCCATCCTTGTTCGTCACCGTGAGTATGTACGTCGTGCTCGCATCCGGTGTCGCGCGCGGCCGCGCCGCGGCCGCGTCGCTGAGTCCCGCGGAGGGGCGCCATTCGTAGCGGAAGGGACCGCGCCCGCCGGAGGAGGCGGCACCGAGTACGGCCGACTCGCCGGCGCAGAGCGTCCTGTCCGCACCCGCGTCGGCGACGGGCACGGGATGAACTGTCACCTGCACGGTGTCGCGCGCGACGCAGCCGCGTGCATCCGTGACCGTGAGTCTGTACAGCACCGATGTGGATGGTGAAACGCTCGGACGTGCGCTCCGCGCGTCGCTCAATCCGATTGCAGGTTCCCACATATACGAATACGGCGGCTGTCCGCCGCTCGCCTCACCCCCGATGGTCCGCGACTCGCCGTCGCACATGACAAGGGGCGGACCCGCGCCCACCGCGGGGCGCGGGTGCACAACAACGGTCACAGTGTCGAACGATTCGCACCCGTACATGTTTGTCACACGCAGCGTGTACGTGGTTGTGAATTTCGGCGCCGCCTCGGTGTGATGGCGGCTAGGAGCGGAAAGTCCCTCGACCGGCGTCCATTCATAGCGCGGTTCTTCCGTGCGGTCGGCGGCCTCGCCTCCGAGTGTGACGGGACTTCCCTCGCACGATTCCATATCGGGGCCAGCATCGGCCTTGCTGCATGGCCGCACGAGTATCACAATCGTGTCACGCGCGGTACAGCCGTTGGCGTCGGTGACGGAGACCACGTACACTGTGCTTGAATCCGGATTCGCGATCGGGGTCGGCATATCGTACGCGCTGAGTCCGCGGCGCGGTTCCCACTGCCAGCGGAACGGCGCCGTGCCTCCACGCACACTCGCGGCCACTTTCCTGCGCGAGCCGCGGCACAGGGAAAAATCGGCGTCGGCCTTGACACGGGGAACGGAAGCAACCGCAACCAGCACGGTGTCGCGGCCCGTACATCCAAGCGCGTCGCGCACCGTCACGATGTAGCGCGTCGTCGAAGACGGCGCCGCGGTGGGAGTCGCCGTCTGCGCGCCCGTCAACCCTTTCGGGGGTGACCATAAATACGTGTACGGCGGCAGGCCGCCCGTCGCCGCCGCGCCGATCTCGGTCCCCGTGCCCTCGCATATCGTCACGTCGGGACCGGCCGCGGCGCGCACACTCTGGTTCACAGTCACCTTCACCGAGTCGCGTCCGGTGCAGCCGTTCGCGTCGGTGACGGTGAGCACATAGGTGGTCGTTTCGTCGGGTGAGGCGACGGGCTGCAACGTGTTGGTTGTGCTGAGCCCGGCCGCGGGCGACCACGCGTACGTGAAAGGCGCGCGGCCCTGCGCGGGATCGGCGGCAAGGCGCACGGTTTCACCCGGACAAATTGCATGATCCGGTCCCGCAAGAATGAGGAGGCGCTGCATCACGCGCACAAGCACGGTGTCGGTTTCGCGGCACCCCTTTGCATCCGTGACAGTGACGACGTACTTCGTCGTCGAATCGGGATGCGCCGAGGGCTGTGCGATTTTTGCGGAGCTGAGTCCGGCGGCAGGCGACCAGCTATAGCTGTACGGCGGCTGACCGCCTGTCGCCACAGCACCGATCGGTGTTTCCGCGCTCGGGCACACGGCGACATCGGGTCCGGCATTGATCACGATAGGCGGATACACGGTGACGGTGACCGAGTCCGTCGCGATACAGCCGTTAAAATCGCGCACAGTGACGGTGTACGTGGTGGTCTCGAGCGGTGACGCCGTTGGTGTCGCCGCGTCGGTTGTGCTGAGTCCCGTTGCGGGGGACCATGTGTACCAAAACGGACTTTGCCCGCCCTGCGGGGTGCCGCCTATCTGCGTCGAGGAGCCGCGGCAGATCGACACATCGCGGCCGGCGGAAATGCGCGGGAGCGCCTTCACAGTCACCACCACCGAATCGTTGGACCATGCGCCCTCGGCGTCGGTCACGGTCACTTCGTACACGGTGGTCTTGCGCGGCGCCGCGGAGGGCGATTGCACATTGTCGGCACTCAGACCCGTCGCGGGTTTCCACGCGTACGAGTACGGAGCCCTGCCCCCGCTGGCGGGCCCGCCGATCACGGCGCCTGACCCAATACACACGATCGTGTCGCGCCCGGCATTGGCAACCGGCTCATCAAAGATGATGCGCACAAAAAACACATCGGTGAAACCCGCGCGTTTTTTCTGGGCCGGATTCCGCACGGGGAAATCGGGACTGGCGGTGATGCCCGCGAGAAGGATGTTGCCGCCGCGCTCCGACGCGGCCGCGTGTGGTATCTCCTGGTCCTTACCTCCGAAGTACGTGGAAAAAACCAGACCGCCCGCGCTGTTCAACCGTGTGAAAAAGGCATCGTATGCGCCCGCGCGTTTGCGCTGAAAAGCGTCGGGCGTGACGGGAAAATTATTGCTCTCGGTGTGGCCCGCGATGACGATGCGCCCCTGCGGATCGACGCAGTGGTCGTCGACGATGTCGAGGCCCTTGCCGCCGAGGTAGGTGAGCCAGGCGAGTGTGCCCTTGCCGTCGAATTCCGCGAGCACGCCGTCGAAGTCGCCGCCCGACGTGCGCTGCGACGCGTTCGGAGACGCAGGCAGGTTCGTGCTTCCCGAATACCCGCTCAGGATGATGCGTCCGCCCTTGTCGCAGGTGATGCGCGCTGCGCGGTCCTCGCGTGTGCCGCCGAGGTAAGTGCCCCAGATCCGCGCGCCTTCGGGCGAAAACTTGAGAAGAAACATGTCGAAGGGCCCGCCGCCGTACGTCGCCTGTGCCGAGGGAGTGGTGACGGGAAAGTTCTGACTTTCGGTGTGTCCGGCCAGCAGAATATTGTCGGATGGATCGAGCGCGACGGTATTTGCGTAATCCATGCCCCAGCCGCCGATATACGTGGCCCAGGTGCGCGCGCCGACGGCCGAGAATCGTGCGAGAAAAAGATCGAAGTCTCCTTTATTTGTGGTCTGGAAGGCGTTGCGTGTCACGGGGAAATTTGTGCTGAACGTGCCGCCCGCGAGCACGATGTTGCCCGCCTTGTCGAGCGCGATGCCCGAACATTCGTCGGAGAGTCCGCCGCCGAAGTACGTGGCCCAGAGCCGCGCGCCCTCGCCCGAAAATTTCACGAGCGCGATGTCGCTCTTGCCGTTGTTCACGGGCTGATAGGCGCCGGGCGTGAGCGGGAAGTCGGCGCTGCTTGTTGTCGCGGCCAGCACAAAGGCGCCGAAACTGTCGAAGGCGATGTGCGGCTGCGTCTCCTCGGCCGTCCCGCCGTAGTAGGTCGCCCAGCGGATGTTGCGGTCGGAATCGAGTCCGGCGATGAAGAGGTCGAGATTGCCCGCGTTTTCGGACTGGAAGGATCCGGGTTTCACCGGGAAATCGGTGCTCATCGTGTAGCCGGCGCAGACCGTGTTGTTCGACGCGTCGATCGCGACCGCGGTGAGATAATCCGACGAGGCGCCGCCGTAATAACTGGCCCACTGCAGGAACGGATCGATCACCAGCGTGTCGCGCGTATCGTATGCGCCGAGCACAAATCCGAAACCGTGCGCGCGCGCCACGCGGGTGACGGACACGGGCGAGGCGACACCGTTGCTGCGCGTGTACACGACGGGCGCGCCGTCACGCAGCACCACGCGGCCCGCGTCCGATACACTCGCGGTGCCGTCGTCGTGAAGGTCGAGTTGTTCCCCGCCCGCGAAGTGCAGGCCGATGCGCGCGGGATCGGCGCCCGGCGCCACATGGTATTCGTACTTGATGCCCGCCGCCTCCGCGCGGAACACCAGATCGATTCCGGGATAGACGTCCCGGTACGTGATGACGCCGAAGGACGGAACGCCGGTGATGCCGGCGGCTTCGCGCGCGGTGTAATAGTTGCGCCGCACGGTGCGGACCTCCGCAGCTTCCACGCGCAGGCCGGGATGCGCACCGTCGAACAGCATGTCGATACGTCGCAGTCCGGCGGGCGCAACGGGCATGCCGGGCGATGCGCCGCCTCTTCGAAGGTCGCCCGCGTTTGCGGCCGGGACACCGGGCACCGGCAGAACGAAGTGTATGCCGTCGCGCGAGAAGTACACGCGTGCGCCGCCGCTCTCCGCGTAATACAACACGGATGTGGCGCGACTGCCGTCGCTCGCGTACACCTGCCCGTCGTTGCGGATGAAGTCGAGCGCGGGTGCGGCGGGCAACGCCATGGCAACGCTGCGCGCGCCACTGTCACCCGTCTGCGTCCCTGATTGTCCGGCTGATGGTACGAGCAGGCCGGCACCAAGCGCGGAGCGCAATCCTGTCACGGTGCCGTGTTTTGCGCCGCTGCTGTTCGGGACCGGATATATAAGATAAATAAGAGCTACAAGTACGACACTCCAGGAGACCCGGTATTTCATTCGCGATGCTTCCTTTTCCGACGCGGGCTTGAAGAATTTGCCTGAATTATTAACGAATTACGGGAAATAATTCAAGAAAAAAATGAAATCAGCAAAAACTAATCCGAATCGGAGAGCCGGGGTCACCGCGTGGTATAAAAGACACGATCATCGGAAATTGCGCGTGTCACACACTGCAGATAGGCCTCGAGCTGCCGCTTCATGCGCGCGCGCTGCTCCGGCAGTCGCTGCGAGAGGTCCGTGTGTCGCTCAGGATCGCGCCGGTACGCGTACAGGCCCTGTGTGTCCTGCAGGTCCGACGTGTACACGAGTGAATCGTTGAAGAGGCAGAGCGTCGGACCGTAGCGCAGCACCGCGACACGCTCGCGCGGTGAAAGCGCGGAGCGCCCCATAGAGGCGTGAGCTGCGGACAGATCGAGCAGGTCGAGAACCGTGGGCAGCACATCCACGTGCGAGGCGATGCGCTCCACTCGTCCCGCGGGCACAATGCCCGGAGCGTATATCAGCAGGGGCACATGGAACGCGGCGTAGAGGTTGTTCCGCTCGCCGAACATCGTGTGATCGCCGGTGATAAGAAACACCGTGCGCGAAAACCACGGCGCCGCGCGCGCCGCGCGGAAGAACTGGCCGAGGGCAAAATCGGAATACCGCATCGAGCGGTGAAAATCCGTTTCACCTTCCGCGCCGCGCACCTGCGCCTCCCGGTGACGCGGCACCTCGAAGGGCACATGCGACGAGAGTGAAAACAGCGCCGCGCAGAACGGCTCCTTCAAGGCGCTGATGTCGGCGCGCGCCTGCAGGAAAAACGGCTCGTCGTTCAGGCCCCACACGCCGTCGAACAGCGAATCGGCGGGTGCGGGATGATCCTCCCTGCCGTAGTAACGCATGAAACCCGAGAGCCGCGAGAATGCGTCGAAGCCCATCGATCCGGTCGCGGCGCCATGATGAAAACTCGTGGTGTATCCCTGCTCGAGAAGAATGGAACCGAGTCCGCGGAAACGGTTCGTCTCGGCCTTCGATCCGATGAGCGACGATTCGTAGAGGCCCGGCAGCGAGGCAAGAATCGACGGCAGCGCCTCGATGGACCGCTGGCCGTTGGCGAGAAAATTTGTGAAGAGCAGTCCGTCGGCGGCAAGCGAATCAAAGAACGGCGCGCGCGAGGGTCCG
The DNA here is from genome assembly GCA_016218045.1 of Ignavibacteriota bacterium. Lineage (NCBI taxonomy): Bacteria > Pseudomonadati > Ignavibacteriota > Ignavibacteriota bacterium. The sequence goes on along the minus strand of JACRFB010000031.1, from coordinate 63,899 downwards.
CCGGAAATGGATCCGATGTCGGAGGCGGTCCAGCTTTCCATCATGATGATCACCACATTGAGACGCCGTGGCTCCTGCGCCGCGCGTTTGCGCAGAAACACGAAGGCCGTATCGATGCTCTCTTCGCGATCATCGAAAAACAGTTCGCGCACGATGCCGCGCGCCTCGTCTTCCGCCATAAACGCGTATGTGGGAAGTGCCGGCTGAAAGTAGCTGCGCGCGACCGTATATGTACTGTTGAGCGCGAGCCAGCCCAGGGCGGGCACGGACGAAAAGAAGGCGTTCGACTGCCGCAGGGGCTTGAGCTGCAATCCGCCGCGTATGCCGATCACCGCGAGCACCACGGCCAGCGCGAGAAAGAGGAATTCGCGGATGAGGCCGCGCCGCTCCCCGCCGCGCCTGTGAGCGAACCGGACCAGGCGTAACGCGGCGGCAACAAAGACCGCTGCCAACACGACAAAGAGCAGCGTGGTCAGAGGATAGGCGGCGACTGTGCCCGGGAGCATACGCAGCAGGTCGGGCAGCATGGCGTAGGGTTCAAACAGCAGACGGCGCTGCACGGTGGGGAAATACGCGAAGTCCGCCACATTGAGCAGCACGCCCGCGAGATTGACGACGCAGAACAGTGTGAACAGTGTGACACGATACCAGCGATACCGCGAGGGCTGCCAGGGCAGAAGGTAGAGGACAAGCAAAGGGATGTTCACGAGGAACAGCGCGGCGATGTCGAAACGCACTCCATGCAGGAATCCCTCCGCGATATCCGCGCCGGGGACGGCTTCGAAGAAGTCGAGATTCGACCAGTAGAAACCCAGTCGCAGGCCGGAATACAGGAGCAGCAGAAAGAGAAACAGGAGTATGGACGTGCGAACGGGTCGTGTCATGGGCGCGTGCAGCGGTTGCCGAGGAGGACGGTGTGTGCGGGTCAGCAAATATACTCCCGGTGTCCGAGAATCGCAGGGCGGTGCGCGCGTTTGTATTTCCGGGCCGTGAACGATAAGTTGCTGTACTATTCGCTCGCGCCCCCCCTCGCATCGACAGTGCCAACATGACCGACACGTTTTCCGGAGTGGATTTCTACAACCTCGACACACTGCTGGGCGAGGAGGAAATTCTGGCGCGGAACACGGTGCGCGCCTGGGTGAGCGCCGAACTTTTGCCCGTCATCGAAGACGCGAACCGGAACTGCCGTTTCCCGGCGGAACTGCTGCCGTCGCTCGGAAATCTGGGAGTGTTGGGCGCCACGCTTCCCGAACGCTACGGCTGCGCGGCGTCGAACAACGTGGTGTACGGACTCATGATGCAGGAACTGGAGCGCGGCGACAGCGCCCTGCGAAGTTTCGCGTCGGTGCAGAGCAGTCTGGTGATGTACCCGATCTTCCGCTTCGGCAGCGAGGAGCAGCGTTGCCGCTGGCTGCCGCGCCTCGCGCGCACGGACGCGATCGGCTGCTTCGGACTCACGGAACCCGACCACGGATCCGATCCGGGCTCCATGACCACGCGCGCGAGACGTGACGGCGACAGCTTCGTGCTCGACGGCGCAAAGATGTGGATCACCAACGGCAGCGTCGCCGACGTCGCCCTCGTCTGGGCGAAACTCGACGGCGAGGTGCATGGCTTCCTTGTCGAAAAAGGGACGCCCGGTTTCACCGCGCCCGAGATGAAGGGCAAACATTCGCTCCGCGCCTCGGTCACCTCCGAACTCGTCTTCCAGAACTGCCGCATCCCCGCGGAGAACAGATTGCCCGACGCGCGCGGACTGCGCGCGCCCCTCGCCTGCCTGACACAGGCCCGCTACGGCATCGCGTGGGGAGCCGTGGGAGCAGCCATGGCGTGTTTCCACGCCGCGCGCTCGTACGCGCTGACTCGCACCCAATTTTCCCGGCCCATCGCGTCGTTCCAGCTTGTGCAGGAAAAACTCGCGTACATGCTCACCGAAATCACCAAGGCGCAGCTTCTCTGCCTGCAGCTCGGGCGAATGAAGGACGCGGGCACGATGACCTTTGCGCAGGTGTCGCTCGCCAAACGCAACAATGTCGACATCGCCCTCACCATCGCGCGCATGGCACGCGACATTCTCGGCGCCAACGGCATCGTCGACGAGTACCCCGTGATGCGCCACATGAACAATCTCGAATCGGTGAAAACCTACGAGGGGACGCACGACATACACACCCTGATACTCGGCCAGGAAATCACCGGCATCGCCGCCTTTACCTGATCCACGCTCACTCGCCAGAAGGATTGACACGTTATGAAGAAAAAAGAGATTCGCACCGGACTGACCTTCGACGACGTGCTGCTCATTCCGCAGAAGTCCGCCGTGCTGCCGCGCGAAGTGAGCGTCGTCTCGCGCCTCACGGCCCGCATCTCGCTCAACATCCCCCTGCTCAGCGCGGCGATGGACACGGTGACGGAAAGCGAAATGGCTGTCGCGCTCGCGCGCGAAGGCGGCATCGGCATCCTGCATAAAAACATGTCGATCGAAAAGCAGGCAGTGGAAGTCGACAAGGTGAAGCGGTCGGAGAGCGGCATGATCGTCCGGCCCATCACCCTCACGCCCGATAAAACGGTGAAGGATGCGCTCGACATCATGGACCGCTACAGCATCTCGGGCATCCCCATCGTCGATCACGAGGGCAGTCTCATCGGCATCCTCACAAACCGCGACCTGCGCTTCGAGCCGAATCAGGAGATTCTCATCGCCGACATCATGACGGTGGACAATCTCGTCACCGCGCCGCTCGGCACCACGCTCGAGAAGGCCGAGAGCATCCTGCAGGCGCACCGCATCGAGAAACTGCCCGTCGTTGACAAGAAGGGAAAACTGCGCGGACTGATCACCTTCAAGGACATCATGAAAAAGAAGCACCACCCGAACGCGTGCAAGGATAACCTTGGCCGCCTGCGGGTGGGCGCGGCGCTCGGCATCGCGGCGAACACGCTCGAACGCGCGGCCGCACTGGTGGAATCGCATGTGGACGTCCTGTTCATCGACACCGCGCACGGACATTCGAAGGGCGTGGTGGACATGCTCAAACGCCTGCGGAAAAAATATCCCGACGTCGACATCATCGCGGGCAACGTGGGCACGGCCCATGCCACCGAAGACCTGATCAAGGCGGGCGCGGACGGTGTCAAAGTGGGTATCGGTCCGGGCAGCATCTGCACCACCCGCGTCGTCACCGGCGTCGGCGTACCGCAGGTGACGGCGATCATGGATTGCGCGGCCATGGCAGCCAAGTACAACATCCCCGTCATCGCCGACGGAGGCATCAAGGTGACGGGCGATATCGCGAAAGCCATCGCGGCGGGCGCGGACAGTGTGATGATCGGTTCGCTCTTTGCGGGACTCGAGGAGAGTCCGGGCGAGAAGGTCCTGTACGAAGGTCGTACCTACAAAATGTACCGCGGCATGGGCTCGCTCGGCGCCATGAAGGAAGGCAGCAAGGACCGCTACTTCCAGGACGTCGAAGAGGACATCAAGAAACTCGTGCCCGAAGGCATCGAAGGAATGGTGTCGTACCGCGGCAACCTCGAAGACACCGTGTACCAGATGATCGGCGGCCTGCGGGCTGCAATGGGGTATTGCGGCGTCTCCACCATCGCGGCACTCAAATCCGACACCGAATTCATGCGTATTACCGCGGCGGGACTCAAAGAAAGCCACCCGCACGACGTCTTTATCACCAAGGAATCTCCGAATTATCAGGTCGGTTCGCGGCGCTGATGCCAGGTTATCCACAAGTCCCGCACCGCTTCCGTGGAGTGTCCCATTGCGGCTAGCATCATTTTCAGTTTAAAATCGGCGAAAACGCGCCGAATAATGGGTTTTCCCGACTCCGAGAAATGAGAAGCCGCACTTATCCACAAACTCGCACAGGTTATCCACAGTTTTCCACAGTCTGTGCGGAGCGCCTGCAACGTCTGCGCGTTTCTATGCGTGCGCGCAAGCTCGATGTGCTGCTCCTGCACCATCTTCCGAGCATACGGCATCTGACCGGCTTTACCGGATCGAACGCCCTGCTCTATGTGACACCGCGCGGCGGCGTGCTGGCGACGGATTCGCGGTATGCCACGCAGGTGCGCGATGAAGTGTCGGGGTGGCGCATCCTCGTGCCCGCCGACGGGCTGCTGACGGAGGCACTGCGCCGCAGTCTGCGCGGCACACCCCCCGCCCGTATCGGACTCGAGTACGCACGGGTAACCCATCAACAGTACCGTCACATGCGCAGTCTTTTTGCGGGCGCATCGTTTGTGGATATGTCGGGCATGCCCGACCGGCTTCGCTCCATCAAATCCGACGACGAAGTCGCGGCCATACGCGCGGCGGCTGGCATCGCCGACGACGTGTTTGTGTCGCTGCTCGATTGGCTGCGTCCGGGCATGCGAGAGCGCGAGATTGCCGCCGAAATATCGTACCGTCTGCGTCTGCACGGCGCCGAGCGTGATGCCTTCGAACCGATCGTAGTGTCGGGTCCGCGCTCCGCTCTTGTACACGGCCAGCCCTCCGATCGCGCGCTGCGCGCGGGCGATCCTCTGCTGTTGGATTTCGGCTGTGTGGTGCGCGGCTACGCGAGCGACATCACGCGCACGATATCCGTGGGCCGCGCGCGGCCAGCGATGCGGCGCATGCATGCGGCCGTGCTCGACGCGCAGCGTGCCGCCATCGACGCGGCGCAGGCGGGCGTCGACACGCGGGATGTGGACGCGGCCGCGCGGACCGTGCTCGATACGCGGGGATACGGCGAATACTTTTCACACGCACTCGGACATGGTCTCGGACTCGAGGTACATGAACTTCCGCGCTTGAGCCGCCTCTCGCCCGGCACACTCGAAACCGGCATGGTCTTCACTGTCGAACCGGGTGTGTACATACCCGGCAAAGGCGGCGTGCGCATCGAAGACGACGTGCTGCTTGCACCGGACGGCGGCGAACTGCTTACACAGGCGCCACGCGCGCTCATCGAGTTGTAAACGATGGGAAACGAAACACGCAGGCGGCGCGTGCTCGTCATCGCCTATTACTTCCCGCCTCTGGGTCTCAGCGGTGTGCAGCGCACGCTCAAGTTTGTCAAGTACCTGCCCTCCTTCGGCTGGGAACCGACAGTTCTCACCGTCGAGGACCGCGGGTACTTCGCGCGCGACGAGGGTCTGCTCGCCGAACTCGACGGGCTTCCCGTCGAGATTCTGCGCACGCCGTCTCTCGATCCCCTGCACCTTTTCCGCAAGAAGAAGGTGGTGCAGATGCCCTCGGGCCGTTCTTACGGCGCGGCGGTAAAGCTCGGCAGTTTTTTCCTCGTGCCCGACAACAAGATCGGATGGCGCAGGCATGCCTTGCGCGCGGCGCGCGCGGCGCACGAGCGGAATCCCTTCGACCTGATCTTCGCGACGGCGCCGCCCTTCACCGGTTTCCTCATCGCGCGCGACGCGCGCAAGCAGCTCGGGCTGCCCCTTGTGCTCGATTACCGGGATCCCTGGCTCGAGAATCCGCTGCACTCGTACCCGACGCCGCTGCACCGCTTCCTCCATCACCGCATGGAAATGAGCGTGCTGCGTTACGCGCATCATATCGTGACGATCAACCGGCGCATGAAGGAACTCACGCTCGGAAGTTCGCGCCTGCTGTCGCACAACGACGTCACCATACTGCCGCAGGGATTCGACCCCGCCGACTTCGAGGGATCCGTCGTCTCCGCCGACCCCACCCGCATGCACATCGTCTACACCGGCACCTTTTACATCGACCGCAGACCCGACAGTTTTCTCGAGGCGCTGTCGCGGTTTTTCGAACGCGCGCCGCGCGCGCGCGGACAGGTGATGGTCTCTTTCGCCGGAACCCCGCGCGAGGAGGACCGCCGCAAAATCGCGGCCATGAAACTCGACGACTGCGTGCACATGCTGGGCTATCTTCCGCACAGCGACTGTGTGCGGCTGACACGCTCGGCCGACGTGTTGTGGCTGACCATCGGATCGTCGCGCGGCATGGATGTTGCGTCCACAGGTAAACTCTACGAATACCTCGCGGCGCGCAAACCCATTCTCGCAAGCGTGCCCGAGGGCGAGGCCCGCCGCACGCTCGAAAAATCGGGTGTGGCCTTCCTCTCGGAACCAACCGACGTCCAGGCCATGACCGCGCATCTCGAAACGCTGCACGCCCGCTGGCGCGCACACTCACTGCCCGCGCCCGCGGACTCATTCCTCGCACAATTCGACCGCCGCCACCTCACCGGCGAACTCGCAAAAATCTTCGCCAACGTCCTGCACGAGGATCAGGTTATCCCATGAAAAAAACACACAGGAGGAACGGAGGAAGCGGAGACTTATATGACGGCCTTCGGCCGTTCCTTCGCGGCTCGAAGACCGAGGGATCGCAAGAAAAAATACACACAGGAGTAACCGAGCGATAGGAGTGCCGGAGAAAAGCAACAGGGAGGCACGGAGGCCAGGAGGTTTTTTCTTCATCGTTCACCGACTATTGCGCACGAAGCATATTTCACGTTCCACGTAATCACATTCGACTTTCTACCTTCTACTTTCTACCTTTTACTTTCTACCTCCCCATCCACCATGCCATTGTTCTCCGCATTATCGACTTCCACCATGAAAATCCTCGTCATCGGCAGCGGCGGCCGCGAACACGCGATCTGCTGGAAATTGAGCAAGAGTCCATCCACGCCGGCACTGTATTGCGCGCCAGGGAATGCCGGCACGGCGCAGGTGGCGGAGAACGTTCCGATCGCGGCGACCGATGTGCAGGGCCTGCTGGTCTGGGCGAAGAACCACGGGATCGACCTGACCGTGGTGGGTCCTGAAGCACCTCTTGCCGAGGGCATCGTCGATGCCTTCCGCGCCGAGGGGCTCAGAATTTTCGGACCGACACGCGCGGCCGCGCAGCTCGAGACGAGCAAGGCCTTCGCGAAGGACTTCATGCGGAGGCATCACATTCCGACCGCGGCCTACAAGGTGTTCCATGAAGGCGAGCAGGACGAGGCGCGCGCCTTTCTCCGCGATGCCGCGTATCCGGTGGTGCTGAAGGCGAGCGGCCTCGCGGCCGGCAAGGGCGTGGTGATTGCGCGAGGATACGACGAAGCAGGACTCGAAGCGGACGCGATGCTGAGCGGCGCGGCCTTTGGCGATGCGGGCCGCACGCTGGTCATCGAGGAATTTCTCGAGGGTGTCGAGGCCTCGGTCTTTGCGCTCACCGACGGCAACCGTTTTGTCACACTTGCACCCGCGCAGGATCACAAGCGCATCCTCGACAACGACATGGGAAAAAACACCGGCGGTATGGGCGCCTACGCCCCGACCCCGTTTGTCCCCACCGAGGTACTGGCTGACATAAAAATACGCATCATCAAACCCGTGATCGACGGCATGAAAGCCGACGGTGTACCATTCACAGGCGTCCTGTTTGTGGGTATCATGCTCACCGACGAAGGGCCCAAGGTGCTCGAATTCAACTGCCGCTTCGGCGACCCGGAAACGCAGGTGGTGCTGCCGCTCATCGACGAGGACCTCGTGCGCCTGCTCGACGACATAGCGCGCGGCGACCTGCAGCGCAACCGCATCGCGTTGCACGACGCCAATGCCGTGTGTGTGGTGATGGCGGCGAGCGGCTATCCCGACGCGTATGACACAGGCAGGCGTATCTCGGGTCTCGAGAGTATCGATCCCGACGCCGAAGGCGTCCTGGTCTTCCATTCCGGCACAAAACTCGGCAGTGACGGCGTCGTCACCGCCGGCGGCCGCGTGCTCGGCGTCACCGCCCTCGGACCCGGCCGCGACCTGCGCGACACCATTACACTCGCCTACTCCGCCGTCGCGCGCATCCGCTTCGACGGTGCGTACTATCGCACCGATATCGGACGGAAAGCTCTGCTGTAAGGCCGAGCGACGGGGAGTGGGGACGCTGGAATGACGATGTGATGATGGAGAGGATTGTCACTCGTTATGTAACGTTTGCGCGTCCGCGCGGATGCGTTGCGTGAGATCGGAGAGTCGCGCCGCGCGTGTGGTGTCGCCGCTTGCCCGGTAGTGTCCGATGAGCATGTCGAAAGCGGGGAGGTAGTTCAGATTGAATTCGCGGAGATTGCCGAGAGAGATGTCGTACGGCAAATACTCCCGCAGTTCGTCGAGAAGGAAGTGCTGTTCCACATTCCTTTTGAGTGCGGCGGTATGATCGAGGGGCGTCTCGCTGAAGCGATAGACCAGGCCGACGCAACCGAGTTTTCCCGCGATGGCCTCGCGATACTCATCGGAAACCGACACCGCCACATACACCGGACGCTCACCGCGGTTCGCCGCGACGTGACGAACGACCGACGCCTTGTACCGGGCGAAGGAGGCATCATCAGCCCTCGGATCAAACGGAAGCGGATCGATGCCAAGCTCCGCGAAGACTCGGTCACGGTACGCCGCCTCGAGCAGCAGATTGACATTGAGCACCCGTATATCGCGGCGTAACGCGCGGCTTCCCTGCAGAATCAACATGCCGTCGGTGTCCTTGTCGCCTTCTGTGAAGACGAGAGCATCGGGCTCCATCGACACCAGCATATTATATGCGTAGGTGAGCAGCCCGGACGAGAATTCGCCGCTCCGGTAATACGCGGCGAGCGCCGAGTCACGCGATGCGTACGCGCCCAATCGCTCGCGGAGATATGCCAGACTGAGCTGCGGTTCAGCCGTTCCCCGGGCGTGTGTCGCCGCGTATTCGAGATACGGCGCGCGTGCAGGATTGCCGTTCCCGTTCAACCACATCGCGTAATGATACTGCCAGGATGCGGGCACGTGCCGTTCCATCAAACGCACGATGGCGCCGAGTCGCGCGAAACGATTCGCGCCCTTCGTATTCAACGAGTCGGTTTCCTCACCGACGATGTACGCGTTGCGGCTTGCACGGTACAGATTAAGCCACGCGTCTGCATCGGTCGGATTCGCTTCCGCGTATTCACGCCACAACCGCATCTGCTCCACGTACCAGGCATTCGAGTGCAACACCCTGTTCTTCCCGTACACACGCTCGCGCTGCTGCCCCATCACCGTCCCGGCAAGCAATATCCAACTCACACACAGCACAACAAAAGTATATAATCTTGGATTCCACATATATCGACCTTTTACATTTCGCGTTACAAGTAACAAGTGACAAGTAACAAGTGACACGTAACAGGTGACACGTAACAGGTGACACGTAACACGTGACAAACGACAAGATAATCACTCTCCCGCTGTCCCGCTCTCCCGCTGTCCCGCTCTCCCGCTGTCCCGCTCTCCCGCTGTCCCGCTCTCCCGCTGTCCCGCTGTCCCGCTCTCCCGCTGTCCCGCTCTCCCGCTGTCCCGCTCTCCCGCTCTCCCGCTGTCCCGCTGTCCCGCTCTCCCGCTGTCCCGCTCTCCCGCTGTCCCGCTCTCCCGCTGTCCCGCTCTCCCGCTGTCCCGCTCTCCCGCTGTCCGCGTCAATTCTCGGCGAGTACAATCACGCGGTCGCCCGCATTCAGGGTAATCGGATGCGATTTAGTGGGATTGATCAAAACACCGTAGGCGCGTGACGGGTCGGAGGCGTGAGCGCGGAGGCGGTAGCCGATGGCGGTTTCACCACGGCGCAAGGCGGAGGCGACGACGGTGGCAAATGTGACGGCCGTGCCGGGGCGGATGTACTGCTCCGCGGGTTTGATGTAGATCTCCGAGCCGTCGGCATCGAAGATTTCGCGGAACACGGACGCAAGATGTTTGTTCTCGGCGATCTGCGCGAGCAGCCGGCTGTCGATGAGATTGCTCACGATGAAGTCGTCGGCGCGTGTCACATCGGCCAATGCGCGGTTGCGCGAGTCGAGCATCTCGCTCACGATGCTGAAGGACCGGCCGGAACGGTCGGCGATGTCGCGCAGATGCAGCAGCGTCATCAGCGTGCGCGCATCGGCCTCCTGCGCGGGATAGGCCTCCGCATAGCTCAACAGGATGATGTGGTCGAATCGCGCGCAGTCGAGCGTGTCGAGCGTGGCGCGCAAGGTCGTGTCGGCGTGGATGAAACGTGTGGTGGTGTTCTTCAGCGTTTCGATGGTCTGCTCGAGTTCATCCTCCGTGCCTGCCAGCGAGGAGACGACAATCATCTCGGATCCCATGCCCACGTATCGATCAAGCTCGCGCAGAATGCGCGGACCGCGCCTGTTCCACCCGAGCATCAGTGTCGTTTCTCGCAGGGGTACCTCGGCGGCGGACCACACCATCGCCGCCTCGTCCACCTGCGGCGCCGCCGCGGCGCGCACAAGCGTGTCGTCGTCTTCGGTGATGGCGATGACGTGATCGTCGGCGGCAAACGGAGTGTCAGCGGGAGGATTCACATACACGTCGCGTCCCGCACGCAGAATCCCGATCACCGCGGAGGTGTCGTAGGCCATCACCACCTCGGCGTAGCTGCGTCCGGCAAGTTCCGGACAGGCGCGTGTGTATATCTCGCAGCCGTCGAAATCGAGCAGCTCGTTGTACACCACCGAGAGGCCCGACTGCCGGCAAGTCTGCGCGGTGATCTTCGAGATCAGATCGTCGGCCAGCACCAGCTCCACTTCGTCCCTGCCGACAAGAGCTGCCACCTCGAGGTTCCGCTCGTCGTGTATCTCGGCCACGATGTGATATTTCCCCTCCTTGCGGCGCGGATTGTTCGTGAGGGCAAGAATCATCTTGATCACCTGCGCGTCGGGATTCCCGGAATCCGGCGCCAGTATCACGATGGCGCGCGCTTCGCGCGGATTCACGATCTCGAGATCGTCGAGGTCGATCGCATCACCCGAACGGCATACGATGCGTGTGCCGCGTGTGTCGGGGATTTTCTCGCGGATCTCCTCCTCCATCTCCACTTTATCGCGGTCCGCAAGAATGGCGATGCAGGCGCGCGGACGGTTGGCATTGGCGATGACCAGCTCGGAGATGATCGCGTGCACCATGGGCGACCAGCCGAGTATGACCGTGTGATTCTGCTCGAGCACGCGCGAACGGCCGCGCCGCAGCGTTGCGAGACGCGCCTCTATGCCGCTGTTCAGCACACCGATGAGTGTGCTCATGAGAAAGATGCCGCCGAGAGTTGCGAGGAACATCAGGGCCACATACAGCGCCGTGCCGCTGTCGCCGCTGATCGCGCCCGTGTCGATCATGCGCATGAAGGTGAGCCAGGTCATGCCCCACAGCGAGTGTCCGCCCGCGTCCTGCGGGACCGCGCCGAGCAGCCAGAGCGCACCGACAACGAGGAGCAGCAGCATGAGCGCGAGCGCGCCGAGTCCGCCGATGAGCGCCCCCGTGCCGCGGGCCATAAAATTGTCGAACCGGTATTTGAATCGTTGCGAAAGAGAAGCCATGGACGTCCCGTTGATGGATCGCGGCAATGTACAAAAATCGTTTCGTACCGTGGAACGGTCCTCACACGCTTCTCTATTCCTCATTGCGCCTCTTCCCGGAAACCGCTACCTTTTTGCTGCACCGATTCCGGGCACCATGGAGGAGCGAGGCATGCAGAGGTACAGTTTGATTCTGGCGGTTCTGGCCGTGTTGCTCCCGGCCGTGATGCACGCGCAGGACAGCGCGCGCATCGTGATAATCAGCCCGCGTGTGGGAACGGATATCGACCGGGCAGAACGCGATATGTACGGCCTGTTCCGGAGTTTGCCCGACTTCCAGTCCGCGACATTCTTCTCGCACAGCGGCAGGTATTATGCTGCCGTCGGTCTGCGCGCGGGCGAGGCGGCACGTGACACACTCATCGAGTATCGTGAACGCGCGCTGCTCCAGATGGCGGAAAGGATCGACAACCACGACCTGCTGTCGGCCGGACGCTACACGATGGGCTCGAAGCCGGCAGTGCTGCTTCAGGGCGAAACCGTACCTCTCACCGCGCTCGGTGTGGACAAGGCCCGGCTCAAGGCCGTGACACCACTCGTCCTCGTGCTGCCTCCCGCCACCGATCTTCCGGTTGCCGGTCATGGGACAGATCTTCCCGCCGCGGCTCCCGCGACGGATGTTTCGTCACAAAGAGCCAATGTGTTTCTGCGCAGCGGGAGTGTGATCAAAGGCCGCGTGCTCTCGCTCGATTCGACCACGTTACGTATTGATGCCGATGGACTCGGGGTGATGACCGTCCCCGTCGCCGAAGTGCTCTCCGTGAATCTTGGTGCTGCGACCGGAACAGAAACCCCCGCGCCGGAAAAAGACGACGCGGTGGCAGTGCTGCCCGCTCAGGAGGGATCGCCATTCCGTTTCTCCGATCCAAGTTCGTTTCGCGGTTTTGTTCTGCCCACGGCGTACACCGTGCCGCGCGGCGAATGGTATTTCAGCGACGACATGATCGTTATCGGGACCGTGGGCGGCGGCGTTGCAAACGGCTTCATGATGAGCGGGGGCACCTTCCTTACACTCTTCGAGATGTTCGACGAATCCGGGCTGATTCTCCATTTCAACCTCAAGGCGCAATTATTCGGCGGCGGCGGCACCGCCATGTCGATGGGTCTGGCGGGCTTGACTTCAATAGGCAGTGAATCAGGCCTGCCATTGCTCCCGTATATCGTCGTGACCACCGGCAACTACGACGCGAATATCAGCATGGTCGGGGGCATGACGACCATTCTCGGCGAGGATGGCGACACCGGCACACTTCTGGGAGTCTCAGGCCAGACGCGTGTGGGGCCCGGAGTCAAACTGATGTTCGACGCGGCGTATGTGCCCGGAGCAGATGTGGTGCCGGGTTTAATCGGCGTGCGCTTTTTTGGTGCGCGTATGTCGGGGGATGTCGGTCTCATGTTTCTTGTCGGTGAAGGAAATTTCGACATCGGCACGGGCATTCCCTTCGCGAACTTCACGATTTTCTTCTGAGCGCTGGGCATTGCCTAGCCGCCACTGTTGAGAAGAAGGCCACTGCATGAGCCCGTTCCGCATAGCCATTTGTGTCGTGTGTGCGGTAATCCTTCCGCTGATCGCCCGTGCGCAGGACAGCGTTCGCGTCATAATCCTGAGTCCGATGGTGGGACAGGTGCTCGAGCGCGCTGAACGCGACAAGTACGTGTTGTTTCGCTCGATTCCGGATTTTCAATCCGGACTCTTCTTCATGCATGGCGGGCGGTGCTACGGAAAGATCGAGCGAAGCGACGGCCGACGCGACACGCTTATCGAATATCGCGAGCAGGTGCTGCGACAGATCGCTGAACGTATCACGAACCACGACGCCCTCGTCGCGGGCACGCACACCATGGGCGGTACAGCGGCGGCGCTGCAACTCGGGACGTCCGTGTCCGCGGCGGAACTCGGCATCGATGTCGGCCGGCTGCGCGCGATGACGCCGCTCGCACTGGGCACACCCATCGGCGCCAACGCCCTGTCACATGCCAGCGCGGACTCGTCCAAAACGGTATTGGTGCGCCTGCGCAACGGGAGCGTGTTGAAAGGACGCGTGTCAGTCATCGATTCCGCGACATGGACGGTGGTTGTCCAAGGTGTCGGCATCGTGAAAACACCTGTCTCGGAAATCCTCGCTGTGCAAAGCGACGACACCGACGATATTCCTCTTCCCGCGCGGGCGGTGTCCCGCGACACGGCCGCGCGTGTTTTCCCCGCCTCGAAGGGATCTGAATACGGGTACGGCGATCCAAGCAGTTTCCGGGGTTTCCTGCTCCCAACAGCATACACGGTCAGGTCGGGTACGACCTATCTCGCATTCGATGAATTCTGTCTCACCTCTGTCGGAATCGGCGTGTCGGATCAGGTCACGCTCACGACGGGTACCTTTCTCGTACCGGGACTTTTCAGTGAGGGCCTTGTTCTGCACTTCGGATTCAAGGCGCAACTCGTCGATCCCTCGGATGGATTCGCCTTCGCCTTGGGCGCCTCGGGGTTGACAGCTATCGGCGGCCAGGATGCCATACCTCTGCTGCCGTTCGTCGTTATGACTACGGGAGACGCCGATGTAAATCTCAGTATGATCGGTTCGTATGCGACGCTCGGCAAGGACGGGAGAGGGAGCGAGCTGCTCGGCCTGTGCGGACAGCTCCGACTGAGCGAGGGACTGAAGGTCATGGCTGATCTGGGATACATACCGGGAAGGGGACACGTGCCCATGGTTCTCGGATTCCGTTTCTTCGGCCATCGGACGTCCGGCGACATCGGCATTCTCTCATCGCCCGATGATGACATCGCATGGATGCCGTTCTTCAATTTCTCGTATTATTTCTGATGCATGGGAGAAGCGACTTGATGAACATACCGCCTCACCCTTCGCCACGCGGAGGATCGCGCAATTCTGTCGCGGGATATCTCCTGCTCGTCGCGGGCCTGTTATCACCCGCGATGCTCTCCGCGACGGGAGATGACACGGCGCGGACGATTTTCCGTGCCGGGGTTTTCTACGGTGCGGGCGTGATGTCGGCCAGCGGCGCGTATCAGGATTTTTTCACGGGTACGATGTACTTCGATGTGCGGCCGAGTAGAGGAGACACCTTCAGCGGCTACCGCAATGTGACTCCTGGCGGCGGAATTTTGCTCACTGCGGAGTGGACGGGTGTGTCGCATTGGGGCTTCGGGGCCGCACTTGCCACACACGGCCGGTTCATCGGCTCGGAACCGTACGTTGATGCCTCCGGATACAATCATCAGAGGAGACAGGTGAGCCTGCGTGTACGGCACTCCAGCATGGGGTACTACGCACTGGTCACGGCCGAACCATGGCCTCGCCCGCAGGGATCCAAGATCGTGCGATTCACATTCGGCGTGGGTGCCGGTGTCACGGACGTCTCGGTGGATTTTGGTGACACTCCCGGATCTGGTGATCGCTGGTGGTACAGTTCGACCACATCAGGGTATTCATACACCGCACCGCAAACCGGGCTCCTTCTCCTGGGGGTAGCGGAGTGGCGCATCACGCGTACACTGCTGATCGGCCTCGGAGTTGTGTTCCGCTGGATGCCGGACCTCGAGGTGGCGGGTGGTCGTGTCACAACATCCTCAGCCGTCGAAACGGACACCGAAATCCTTCTGCCGCCGCACACCATGAATTTCAGCACGCTGCATATCGGCATGCGGATCGCGGGTATGTGGTGATGCACTCCTTGATCCTAGGTCCTCGCTCCTCCTGACACATCTCCGCTTGTCACGTTTTTCGGTGAAAGTGCATCCAAAATACACACGGCGGACCATCCCGGAGGACGGCCCGCCGCTGTGTGACACTGACTGATGTTATTTCACGAGCTGCATCGTCTTCTGCACGAGCACGGATCCCGCCTGCAGCGCGTAGATGTACGAGCCGCTCGGCAGGGCCGACGCATCGAAAGTTACGCGGTGCATGCCCGCGGTGAAGGTTCCTTCGGCTGCAACGGCTACTTCCCTGCCATACATGTCGTACACCGCGAGGCGCACGGCATTGTCGGCCGGAATGCTGAAGCTGATCGTCGTGGTCGGATTAAACGGATTCGGATAGTTCTGCTCGAGCGCGTAGCCGGCGGGAAGCTCCGCGATGCCGCGGCCTGCCTTGCTGATTGCACACGTGGAATTCTCCGTGTAGTTCTGACCGTCGTCCGTGGCGGTGCCGTTGTTGTTGTGCGGCACCTTCACCTGGTACTGCGCGGTGCCGGTGTTGCCGGCGCCGTCGGACACGGCGAGATTCACGGTATACACACGGCCGTTGCCACCGCCCTGCCTTTCGCGGCGGAGCTGCAGCGACTTGCAGTCGGCCGCGATCACGATGTCGTCGACGGTGTTGCCGTCGCCGCCACCCTGTGCATCCTCGGCTTCGTCACTCCACGCGGATGTGATTACGGCATCACCCGCGCCGAGTGTGGCGCAGTTGTCGCCGATCGAGGTTATCATGTCGGCCACGGAGAAGCTCACGTACGCATGATTCGGCGGCCACATCGTCGCCGCGGACGCGGGAGTGATGACCGGCGTCTGATTGTCCTCGACCGTCACGGTCTGCGTGGCGGTGGCATCGTTGCCGTCCTGATCCGTCACGGTCCATGTCACAATCGTCGCACCGATCGGGAAACTGGAGGGTGCGTCGTTTGTCACGGTTGACACCGTGCAGTTGTCGGACGTTGCCGGCGTGCCGAGCACCACGTTGACGCCCGCGGTTGTGCACAGGTCCGCATCCGTCGACACGGTCACATCGGACGGTGCGGTGATCTGCGGATCGACCGCGTCGTCCTGCACGACCACCACCTGCAGCGTGCCGACGCAGGCGTTCGCGTCGCGTACGGTGAGGTCGTAGGTGCCGGCGGCGAGGCCGCTGATGTCGAGCGACGACGAGGCGTACCCGCCCGGTCCCGTCCACGTGTACGTCACGGGTGCCGTGGCGTTCGTCACCGTCACGTCGATGGCGCCGTCTGAGCCGCCGGGGCAGGTGACGGGCGTGGTACCGGCGAGGGTCACGCTGAGCGGGCACAGCACGTTGACCTGGAAGCTGCGCTGCACCTGCACACCCACGTTGTCGCGCGCGACGAAGGTGAGGAGATACGTGCCCGGCTGCCCGAGCGACGGAGTCCACGAGAAGTCGCTCGATGCGGTGGAACCGCCCGACAGCGTCGGCGTGAACGTTGCGCCGAGCGGGAGCGACGAGGGCAGCAGCGACACCACGCTTCCCGCGTCGGGATCACTCGCCGCCACGGTGAAGTTCACGGTGTTGCCCGGCGGAGTGACGGTGAAGATGGCACCCGCGGTCGGTGTGGGCGCGATGAACGCGGGCGACGCCGACGGCCCGACGATGCGGATGAGGAAGTCGGCCATCACCTTCGAGGTGCCGTCCTCCGCAACCACCACGAGCGCATAGGTCCATCCCACCGTCGTACCGACGGTGTTGAACGTGATCTGCCCGGTGCTGCCGTTGAGACTCAGTCCCACGGGACTGACGGTCGGGAGTCCCGATTCGATTGTGGTTGCGAGACGGTACGAGACGGCGTTGCCGTCGGGGTCCGTGGCGGCCACACTGAACGTGGCGGCCGTCTGTCCCACGGCGAGGTTCACGATGCCGGGCGCGGAGATGAGCGGACTGTTGTTAAACGGCGACCCCACGTTGACCTTCGTCTCCATGCGGTAATTGGCGTCGTTGTTGCCGTCGCGCAGCGTGCTGATGCGGCAACAGTCGGTGAAGTACGCGATGAAATTCCCCGTGGACGGATAGATGTGCTCGATGACGGCCGTGCCGAACACGATGTCGTTGGGCAGGTCGACGGCGGTGGCGGTGAACGTGAGTCCCACATTCGCGCCGTCGCCGAAGTAGAAACGGTCGCCGGCGTCGCTGAACGTGCCGCCGGGCATCACGGAGGACCACAGCGGAAACGACCGCCGGTACGCCACGTTGAACGTGAAGCGGATCTTGTTGCCACCCGCCTGCTGCCAGGTGAGCGTTCCGCCGCGGAAGTGGGTCGCCTGCGCAACCGGGGTCAAACCCAGCAGCGTGACGGCGAGCAATACGGAAAAGAGGATACGTTTGTATGTCATGAAGCCCTCGATGATTGTGTGGGGATGAGCGAACCACGGACCGACGAGTTCAGGTCCGCTTCGTACGGTGCGGATCTTCGGTCCCCGCGCACGACGCGCGGTGGTAATGCCATAATTGAGAGGTTGCTTGTCTGAATATCATGCACGGATCAATACAAAGCAAGAGCGGGCGGAGTTTCCTCCGCCCGCTCGTCGACACGAAAAAGCCGCTTCCGCTCGCGCCTCACGGCGCCGCGGTCTCTTTCACTCGCGCGGGGGCGCGGGCGGATAGTCGCGGAGCACGTCGGCGCTCGGGTACCGCAGCGTCGGGAGCGGCACCCAGGGCGAGAAGAGCCGGAGCGCGGCGACACGCACGCTGCCGTCACCCATCGCGCGCATGAAGTAGGCGCGGCCCGGACGCAGCACGCCACCGACGGGCGGAATGTACCCAAGCCACGGATCGTACTCGTACATCTGGCCGATGATACCCGATGGCGACTGTGTCATGGCGCTCACATCGACGGGTCCGCTCGGCACGCCGATCAGATGCCACCCACCGTCGGCCGCCGACACGATCTTCTGCACCGCGGGGAGAAGCAGGCCCTGTACTTCGGCACTGTCACTGCCCTTGAACTTGAGCCACATCTCCATTCTGCCGAACTGCACGGTGCTCGTTTCCTCGTATCCCTTCGCGGCCGAGTACAGGTACGCGGGCAGTTCGCAGGCGGGAAGGAGGAGTTTGAGGTCCGTAATATCCGGGATTACGGGGAAGGAGATCAGGTTCCACCCCTCGCGCCAGCGCAGCATCACCTTGCCGCGTTTCGCAGTGGCGGTGAAGTTCGCGTCGGTCACGTCGCCGGTCAGCGAGGGATAGCTGCGTGTCGGCGGCGCAAAATCGTAGAAGGGACTCGACGGAATCACATTGTACGAATCCGCGGGCAGACCCGGCACAATGTAGAAACCCGTGCCGTCGGTGCTGCTCGAGGCGCTGATCGAGCCGAACACGCCAATTTCCACACCCGCCAGCGGAGCGCCCGCGGGCGACAGCACACGGCCGGAAATGGAGACGATCTGCTTCTTTGTGACACGGTACGTGACCGGAACAGACACGGGGATGTTGGAGGCGTTGCCTCCAAACGTGATGGTCGCATTGTATGATCCCTCGGGCAGATTCGTGTCGGTGATTGTCACCTCCAACGAATCGGTGTTCGAGGATCCTGCTGTGGGGCTCACCGCGATCCATGGCGTGATGCCGACGTCGGCCGACCAGGTGAGCGTGCCTCCACCCGTGTTGCTTATGTACAGCTTTTGCGGCGGGGGCGCTGCACCCGCCTGCGGCGCGGCGAACACCAGCGACGAGGGCGAGACCAGCAGCACCGGCGGCGGTTGTATGATGCGGAAGGATGTGTTGCTCTCGTCGGCCACGCTGGTGGACGTCGTGGTTGTGACACGGATCCGTGCATTGTCGGTCTCGGGTCCGGTCACCACCCAGTTCAGTGAACCGGGCGACGCGTTCACCGACGGCGTGAGCACTTCGGCATAGGTCGCGCCATTGTCGCGCGAGAGTTCGATCTTCACCTTCGAAAGATTCGACGCGCTCCACTGTATCGTGCGCGTGCTGCCGATGGTCCATGTCTCGCCGCCGTTCGCCGCGATGACCGTGATCGTCGGACGCGGGGGCAGATCCGAGGCGTCGAGGAAATAGGCGATCGAGGACGGCGCGAGAGTATGGAACCCGTTGTTTCCCGTGCCGGAGGCATCGAGCACGTCGCCGTCAAAATGATACGACGCGACGAGGCCCGCGACGGATCCGCTCAGCTCGAGGCGGTGATTGTTCGCGATCTCGTCGTCGCTGCGCGCGGTGTTCCAGAGGCGCACCTCGTCGATGACGCCCGAGTAGCCGTAGCCGTTGCCCGGCATGGCGGAGGCGTCGCTGCGACCTATCAGCACGGGCAGTTGGTTGGCCGTCGCGTTGCGCGAATACGACTTGCTGCCCGCGGGCGCCCCATTGATGAAGATCTGCGCGATGCGGCTGTTTCCCGACACCGTGTAGCGCGCAGCCACATGTGTCCACACGCCGGTTGTCAGAGTCGGAGACGATTCAAGCCCGTCGGCAAAATCGCCGTTCGGCACAAAGCGCACTTTGCCGGTGGATTTGTTGAGCCCCAGCCAGTACGTCCATTGATTCATGTAGATCGAACTCTTCGAGATGAAGGTCTGATACGACGTGCTGCCGTTTGTGGACGAGGGTTTCACCCAGCACTCGAGAGTGTAATTTTGCAGCAGCGACACCGATGCATCGTGCGGGATGGTGAAATAGTCCTGCGTCCCCGCGGCGGTGATGGGCTGCACATTCGTGAGCAGCGCGCCGATGCGTGTGTAATGCGGCGGCAGCGAGGCGCCCGAGAAGGAGACGCCCGAGCCGGAAGCGGAACCGCCGTACTGTCCGTCGACGCCGTCGGCAGTGCCGTTCAAGCGCCAGCCCGCGGCGAGGTCGGCTCCATGCAGTCCGTTGTACACGGCGTGCGGCACCTTGTATAGCAGGCCCGCCGCGCTCGAAAAACTAATCTCGGCATTCCAGATCCGCACCTCGTCGATGCGACCGGTGAAATAATACGCGGGTGAACCCGACTGCCTGTCGGCCCCGATGCGCAGGTCGCCCGAGGTGACGTACCCGACGCTGCCGGACGCGATGGTGGTGCTGCCGTTCAGCACGCCGTTGATATACACGCGTACATCGCCCTTCCGCGCGTTGAACGACACACCCACATGTGTCCAGGTGTTCGCCGCGATGGTGCCCGGACTGTCGTACAACGTCCCGCCGCGCGGATAAAAGCGCACCTGCCCGCTTGGCGTGATGCCTAGATAGTAGCCTGTCACGTAGTCGTTGCCGACGATGGTCTGATATCCGGACAACACTGTCGGATTCACCCACGCATCGATGCTCAACATTCCCGTCTGGTTCAGATCGGCGTTGAACGCGCCCGCATACGGAACGGATACGTACCCGGAGCCCGTGAGCGTCATCGCCTGATTGACCAGCGAATACTGCGCGCGGCCGTGAATCGAGAGCACAACACACAGGGCGAGGTATATCGGTATGTGTTTCATGTCAGTACCGCATGGAATAAGGCGGGACCGGCGCCATGATGCGCCGGTCCCAACCGGTGGAATTATTTCACGATGACCATGGTGCGCGAGATTTCATGCGCGCCATGCCTGAGCGTGTATGTGTACGTGCCTGCAGGAAGCGCCGAGGCGTCGAACACGACAGTCTGTGCGCCGCCCTCCCTGCGAAGCCGCGCGCTCAAATCGAGCACGTCGCGGCCCGCGAGATCGCGGATCACAAACGTGGGTGTTTCGGACGACGGCACTTGCGACGAGATGCCCGCCTCGATGGCGGTCAGTCCCCTCCCCGGATTCGGAAAGTTCTGCGACAGCGACATGCCGTCGGGCAGCGGCGGCGCGTCGGCCCCGACTGTGAAGTTGAGGCGCACCGGTACATCCGCCCGTGCGGGATAGACGAAGGAGCGTACGAGGATTGTGCCATTGTACGCGCCCGCGGGCAGCAGCCCCGTGCGGATGGCGACGGACACGGTTTGCCGCCCCTCGCCGGAGGCGGGTTCGATCTCGAGCCAGTCCACATCACTCGTCAACTGCCACTGTGCGCGCGTGTCACCCGCGGGGATGATCTCGAGCGATTTCACAGGCAGCGGATCGCGGTTGTTCGCGTCGAAAACCAGCGGTGACGGATTCGCCGTGAATGACAGCGGGGAATTGTCGAAGGAAAGAACCACGGTCACCTGCCCCGTGGGGAAGGAGAACTCGGTCTCGGATTTGTTGGTCAGATCCACGCCGTCGACGGTGATCTTTGTGACTCGACCGGGCAATGGATTCTGCCACTCGAGTTTCACCTTCGTAGCGCCGAGACCGCCCTGAAAGGCGATAACGTAGGTCTCGGTATAGAGCAGCGCGGCGGTGACCGGACGGAAGTCGCGAAGCGAACCCGTGCCCAGATTGGATTTGCCGGGCGTGCTTGCGACACGGGCGTCGAAGACCTCCTGGGGCGGAGGCGGAGGAAGCTCCGACTCGCCCAGGGACTGATCCAAACCCGTTGTCGCGCCCTCGAGGATGCCGAGGGTCAGCACCTCGGTGCGTCCGAGCAGATTCGAGACGGTGATCTCGAGCTGCGCGCCGCGCAGCTCCTGCGCACGCGCTAGGCCGGACGTCGCCAGTATCGCGCATGCGCCGAGAAGCAGGGAATAAACGATGCGTTTCATGGATGTGTCCTCCTTAGCGTGTCTTGGTAAGTAACATGGTGCGCGTCAACGTGCCTTCAACCGACTGCAGACGCACGAGGTACGAACCGGGCGCCGCGAACGATCCGCTCGCGTCCCTGCCGTCCCAGCGCACGTGTTTCACACCGGCCGGAAGATCCTGATCGAGCAGCACCCGCACTTCGCGGCCCATCATGTCGTACACGGCAACCCGTGTGTTGGACGGACGGGAAAGCGACACGGTGAGTGTCGTCGCACCGTCGCTCGTTGGAGCGAAGGGATTCGGGAAGTTCTGCTCGAGGGCAAAGGCGCCTTCGGCGGCGATGGCGATCTTGAGGAAGACTCGCGTGACGCCGTCGACACGGATCGTCGCTGACGCGGGAGTCGTGCCGTTGAATGTCGCAAGCACGGCGCCCTTGTCGTCGACGAGTTCGTATCCCGCCGCGACCGGTACCAACGGTTCGAACGCAAGCGTCACAGCACCATTGGCGCGCAGGTCAATGCCCGTCATGCCCGGCGAGAGGAACAGCGTGCCGTATTCGGTGCGCGCGTCGAAGTTTCCGTCGGGCGGCAGCATCGGCAACTGCAGATCGTTGAGGGTCTGTGCGTTCATCACGCTGCTGGTCACCACGAGATCGCGCCTGCGTCCGTCGTCGGTGCTGGCGGAAAGACGTCCGGTGACGTTGAGCGAGGCCACGGCTTTGCTGTACGCGGACGGTCCGCCCGGACCGGTGAGACTGGTCTGCATTTTCAGCTTGCCGCCGCGATCCATGCGCACCCAATACCCCTTGCCCGGCTCTATGTTCGAGGGAACGACGTAGCCGGTTGCCGGATTGTACCCGAAAATTGAGCGCATGCTGCCCGCGGGCGTCTGCGTGATGCTTGCGACGGACATCGGTTTCGAGAGCGAGCCGATGAGATTCCATCCGTTCGCGCCCGTCTCACCGATACCGCTGAGCGTATTCCATTCGAACAGCAGCTTCTCGAAACCATAGTAGGTTGTGGACGGGTCCATCGTCTTCAGCCAGTAGCCGTCGCCGAAGGTCATCGCCGCGGCGGCTTCATAACCCGGCGTTGCGGTGTTGAAGCCGTAGAGGCGTGTCATCGGATCCGAGAAAAGGACGTCCGTATCCGGAGTTTTGACGTCGAGCGGCAGCGAGACCAGCTCCCATTCGCGGCTGTGCTGCTGCACGAACCGTGTGGGATTGCCGGTGCCCGGAGGCGTCGGGATCGGGATCTTCACGCGGATGGTCTCGTCTTTCGACTCCTCATCCTGCTCGTCGTTCACGATGATGATTTCGCGCTCGGGATCGGTCGGAGCCGGATCCATGCAGAGACGGAACAGCGTCAAGTCGGGAAGCTGCGAGATCTCGCTGAAACGCACCGGCTTCACTTCGTCGCCCGTTCCCTTTTCGTAGAACAGGAACTGGAAGGGATTGTACAGCGGATACAGCACGTTGGTCTTGCGGTCGCGGAACTGGAAGCCCAACTCGGTGCAGGGGAAACCCTTGGGATCGTTGCGCTGCGGCACAACCACCACCTCGGGATCCTTTGTCCGCGGCGGACACGACGGGATCTTCACCTCGATACGTATCTGGTAGGTTCCTTCCGCGGCAAAGGTGTAGCTCGTCGTGCTGCGCATGTCGAACGGCGTCGCTTCACCCTGCACATACAGCATAAACGTTGCGTTGGGCGGTGCTGGCGGCAGACCCCAGGTCATGCTCACGGGAGCCGTGCCGGCGCCTGTCTGCACACGGCCGAGATAGGTGAAGCTCTGCGCCAGGGCGCGGAGATCGGTGGTGCTGCCCTGCGAGCCGCCAATGTTGATCCAGCGGATGTCGAAGGTGCCCGCGGGCGGGAACGGCGGCAGATCGATCTGGCCCGCCTCGAGCCCGTCGCCGGCCGTGGCGTTCATGCCGTACTCGAGCAGGACGTTGCCCTGCCGCGCGTTTGTGAAGGAAATACGATGCTGCCAGGGCACCATCTGCTCGGGCTGGCAGGGCTTCTCGCGCCACAACGCGATGAGCCGCTTGTTGCGCCACATCGTCACGGGAAGCGGATTGGTGGTCGCGACCGTGTCGTGGCTCCATCCGATAAACTGGTACTTTATGGATGAATTTGCCTGCACATTCACGACGGTCCCGATGGGATGCGTGGTGCGGTCTTCGAGCGGACCTTCCGGGCCCTGCGGATAGATGATCGACAGTTCGGCCCGGTCCTGCGGAACCGGCCGCAATTTCGCACCGATCTCGTACTCGCCCGCGGGCGTGTTCGGTCCGATCACGATCTTGGTCGGGTTCTTTGACTGGTCCTCGAGAATTTCCGGCTTCGGCAGATCCCAGCCGTCGAAGATGAATCCCGGAGGCGGAATGAAGTGGATGTCCTGCAGGAGCGGCGTGCGGCGGTCGAGTCCCTTGTCGAACGCGTCACCGGGGATCTTCGAAATGAGGATGCCCGGGAAGGGACGTGTCACATGCAGCTTGATACACTCGGGACACACGCTCACAAGCGGCGGCACATTCTCGACGCGCTCGACGCTGAGACTGTATTCGCCGAAGCCGAAATGCCCGTCCGACGGTTCGACGAAGCGATTGCTGATGTAGCTCGAGATTTCGGGCTCGACACTGAGGATGTACTCGCCGTCATTGATGAGCGCTATGCGGTAGCGGTCGCCGCCCGCGTAGGTCGCGTTGATGTACGTGGCCTCTCCGGCGCGCTTCGCGCGGAACTTCGGACGGAAATCGGAGCCGGGACTGACCTTCAGCGTCAGCAACACCTTCTCGCCGAACGACATTCCGCTGAGGTTGATGGCCGTCAGCCGGTAGTAATCGTTCTTCGGAACGAACCAGGTGAACTCCGCGGGATACGGGCTCAACGGGCAGGCGGCTTCGATCGTGTACGGCGTCATGCCCGGTCCGGAACTTGTCAGCATGCGCGGCGACGCAAGCGAATTGGGTTCGTACGCGTCGTTGCAGTAGGCGGTGTCGGCCGGCGACGAGGGGCGCGTGCGTATCTCGGCGATGTTCGACACGGTGCCGCGCACGGTGTTGAAGATGCCCACGATGCGGAAGCGGTACTGCGTGTTCGCCGCCACTGCGATGTTGCCGCTTACACCCGGCAACTGCGTGATGTGAACACCCGTCCACTGATTGACATTCACCGGGAAAGGCCCGAACGTCGGAGTCACTTCCACCCATGTTCCGGCGCTGCGCTCCCATTCGACCTTGGTCTGCGCGTCATTCATGTTGTACTTGCTGCGCCAGCGCACCGCAAGCGCGAGCGAACCGGCCGCGGATGTGGATGCGGGGGCGAGCCATGCCTGCACGGTGGAATTGGCGGTGAAAATGTCGGGCGGACTGTTGGTGTACACCGCCTTGATGTCGGTGACGGGATTGGCTTTGGAGGACGAGTACGCGTTCGAGGGCAGCTCGTTGGCGTACCAGTCGATGTTGGTCGTGGCGCCGTTCTGACGTTTCACTTCCCAATAATCGAAGTACCAGGTCGCGCCCGAGATGTTGCGCGTGAGCGGCACTGATAATTTGTTGCAGTGGTCATACTCGAGCGGGAAACACATGGGTTTCGAGAAACTGCGTGTCGCCTTGCCATACGACGAGAGATCGCAGGCCTTGATCGTGAACTGGCCGTTGGCGGGCTGCGTGGTGATGCAGCGCAGCGGTGTCGCGTTGGCCGCGTTCAACAGCCCTGTATGCACCGGCTGCACGCTGCTTGTGCCGAGCAGGAAGTTGCCCACCATCATTGCGTCGAAGCCGAACACGTTTAATCCCGGGCGACCCAGCGAGGAGGCCGAGCGCTCGGTCTGACAGTTTATGTTCGCCGCGCCGCGATACGACCAACTGCAGTTGTCGTCGCGATATTCGTCGGGGCTGCCCCAGAGATGGCCGATCTCGTGCGCGACGACGTTCCTGTCGGGCGCGGCGTAGGGATCGAGTCCGGCCTGCCAGTAGCGCACATCCATCGCGAAGTAGATGCCCTCGATGTCGCCGTTGCCCCAGTTGACGTTGACGGCGTGCGGCCATATGCCTTCATTGGGCGTTCCCTTCCACGCGATACATCCGAAAATGGACTGGTCGGCGCTGTATGCCGCGCGGCGTTTGTTGTTGTAATACCAGCCCCAGGCGTGGCGCTGTTCGAGGCCGCTGTTTCCCACCCAGCTCAGCGGTAGAGAACCGTCGATGATATCCCAGGGGGACGGCGGGTACAGGCGGTTCACCACCACGGGAACAAAGCCGTTTTCGCCCACGGTGACGGGCTCGCCGTTGATCTGGGTGACCCACGACGACGGGGAGTAATTGAGCCAGATGTGGGAAGCCGTCTGACCGTACTTCGCCGCGAGGCCCGTCCAGTACGTCAAGCCGTCGAGGTAGAAGGAACGGTAGCGATTGTACACCGTGTTGTCCCAGTTCCATGATCCGGAGCCCGACTGGCTCTCGAGGAAAAAACTGCTGTGGACGATGAGTCCGACAGGACGTGAACGCCGCGCGATTTCGGGGGCGGGTCCGCCCTGCGTGGCATCGCCGCGCTTGACGATGACGCCCTGCGGCACAGGTTTGGCATCGACGCAGTCCGGCTGTTCGATTGTGCCGGCAAGATGTTCGAGTTCGAGCGCGCGGTCTTCGATGCGCTGCAGCTCTTCCGTGGTTTTTGTGCGTTTGATGAAGTCGAGATACTCGACCACCGCCTCGGCGGCGTCATCGTCGGAGGCAGCGGAGAGGATGGGTCCCGGATTGTTCTTCCGGTGTTCGAGACTGGAATACGAGATGTTCCGCACGCCGACATGGCCGGTGGCCGTCGGAACGGTTGCGGCGCCGACGATGGGGCGCGCCGCGGGCGGCACCCAGCCGAGCCAGCGCTGCGGCGACGCGATAACGGAGATTAAGGCCCCTTTCTCCGTTAAGGAGGTCCAGAGCGCCCGGACCTCGGCCCAGTCGCTGCACGAAGTTTCGATAACCGCCATGTCGCGGTAGTACGCGGTTTCTCCGTTCGTGAGCCGGTCGGGCGGCACGAACTGCGGTGACGGAATGGCGTCCTGCGCCACCGCGCCTGCGGTGATACACGCCAGAAGTAGCAGGACGAATCGGAACCGGTGTCTCATACTTGCCTCGCTTTGAAAATGATGGATAGTGACACGAGTGAAGAGAGTAACTCCGCGGATGAGGTCCGTGCGCGCACACCGGGGCCATGGTAACTCATGGCATCGGGTACGTGGTAAGTGCGTATTGGGATATTGCACATGAAAACTACTACAGACTCCAGCGGAAGTCAACTGCATACGTGTACAGTTTTTTCTTCCCCCCTCCCCCTTCCCCCTTCCCTCTTCCCTCTTCCCTCTTCCCCCTTCCCCCTTCCCCCTTCCCTCTTCCCTCTTTCCCGTTCGGAGCGAGAATGTTAGATTCCGGTTCCCTCCTCGCACCAGCACCAATCCGGAGCATCCATGCGACGTTGTTTCCTCAGCACCATTCCCCTCCTACTGTTCGCAACGGTTGTTGCACACAGCCAGGAACTCCCCACCATCCCCTTTGAAAAGTACACCCTGGCCAACGGCCTCGATGTGATTCTTCATGTGGACAAAAAGATACCCGCCGTCGGCGTGTGCCTCTGGTACCATGTCGGTTCGAAGAACGAGGCGCCGGGCCGCACCGGCTTTGCGCATCTGTTCGAGCACATGATGTTTCAGGGTTCAAAACACGTGAAGGGTGAGTATCTCGCGCTCGTGAGCCAGGCCGGCGGCCGCGCGAACGGATCCACGACCGAAGACCGGACGAACTATTTCGAGACAGTCCCGAAGGAGGCGCTCGAATACGCCTTGTGGCTCGAATCCGACCGTATGGGCTTTCTACTCGACGCCGTGACCGACGAGGCCTTCAAGAATCAGCAGGACGTGGTGAAGAACGAAAAGCGCCAGGGCGACAACAGCCCGTACTCGGCCGTGCAGTATCTCGTGGCCGAGCACTTTTATCCCGCGGGCCATCCGTACGCGCACACCGTCATCGGCTCGCTCGAGGATCTCGGCGCGGCGACACTCGACGACGTGAAGAACTTCTTCCGCACATGGTACACGCCCAACAACTGCACGCTGACCCTCAGCGGCGACTTCGATGTGGCCGAGGCGAAAAAACTCGTGCAGAAGTACTTCGGTCCGATTCCCGCCGGACCGCCGCTGTCGCGTCCGCGCGTCAGCATACCGTCCTTCACCACAACAAAACGTATACACGCCACCGACCGTGTGCCGCAGGCCCGCCTCTATCTTCGCTACCCTGTTCCGCAGATGTACGCCCCCGAGGAGGCACCGCTCGACATGGCCGCCGCCGCCCTCGGATCGGGCAAATCGTCCATTCTCTACCGCGCTCTCGTGCGCGACCAGGAACTCGCATCCGACGTGAGCGTCTCCAATTCCGCGAGTGAAATCTGCGGCGAGTTCGCGATCACCGTCACCGCCCGGCCGGGCAAGTCCCTCGACGAGATTCGCGCGGTGGTGGACCGCGAACTTGCGGCCTTCGCACAGAAGGGCCCCGACGCCGACGACCTCGCCCAGGAGCGCGCGCGTGTCGAGACCCGCATGATCGGCGGCCTCGAACGTCTTGGCGGCTTCGGCGGCATCGGCGACCGTCTCTGCGGCTACAACACTTTTGTCGGTGATCCCGACTACTTCCGCAAGGACCTGCAGCGCTACCGCGACGTCACGCCCGAGGCAGTGAAGGCTGCGTTCACGGCCTGGATTGCCGGCAAGCCGCGCCTCGAGATCGAGATTGTGCCCGAGACCTCGGGCCGGCCCGACACGAAGGACTTCGACCGCAGCGCCCCGCCCGCCATTGCGGCTGTTGCGCCCTACGCGCCTCCCGCCGTAAAAACCGCCACACTCCCGAACGGACTCGAAATCGTCGTGTCCGAACGTCACGACCTTCCGCTCGTGAACGCGCAGCTTCTCATCAAATCCGGCAACCTCCTCGAAACAGCGGACAATGCGGGCGAGACATCGATGACCGCCGCCATGCTCGACGAGGGTACGGCAAAACGCAGCGCCCTGCAGATCGCCGACGATCAAGCCCGCCTCGGATCGCGCGTGAGTGTCGGGGGTGGAAAGCAGGGATCCGCCGTGTCGCTGACATCCACGAAGGCAAAGCTCGACGCGACTTTCGACATCATGGCCGACATCGTGCTGAATCCTGCCTTCCCGAAAGACGAATTCGAGCGCCAGCGCAAACTCGCGATCGACGCCGTGAAGCGTCAGAAGAGCAATCCCGGCGCCGTGGCCGACCGCGTGTTCAGCCGCATTCTTTTTGGCGCCACACATCCGCTCGGCATTCCCGACGAAGGCACCGAATCCTCGCTTGCCGCGCTGAAGCTCGAGAATCTGACAAAAAATTACCAGACCTACTGGAAGCCCGACAACGCGGTGTTGATCTTCACCGGCGACGTGTCGCTCGACGAGGCGACGGCTCTCGCGAAAAAGTGGCTCGGCTCGTGGAAGAAGGGCGCCGCGCCCGCGAAGGTGATGCCGGCGGCGAAGGAACCGTCCGAACACGTCGTGTACCTGGTCGACCGTCCCGGCGCACCGCAGTCGCAGATCCGCATCGGCGCCCTCGCTCCCCCGCGCTCGACACCCGACTACCACGCGCTGCTGGCCATGAACAATCTGCTTGGCGGCACCTTTGCGTCGCGCGTGAATCTGAATCTCCGCGAGGACAAGGGCTACACATACGGCGCGCGTTCAGGCATGAGCAATCAGCGCGCCTACGGCGTGTGGACCGCATCGGCGGGAGTTCACACACGCTTCACAAAGGAATCGCTCGTCGAATTCCGCAAGGAGATCGAGGGCATCGCCGGACCCATCCCGGTGACACCCGAGGAAGCCGAGGGAACGAAGAACATTCTCACACGCAGCTTCTCGCAGAATTTCGAGAGCAACAGCGGCGTGCTCGGACAGTTGTCGCAGCTCGTCACGCTGGGCCTGCCCTTCGACGAGGCCGGGAAATTTGTGCCGGCAATCGCGGCGCAGACGCCGTCCACCATGACGCAGGCGGCCAAAAAACACCTCGACTTCAACAGGGCGATCACCGTGGTTGTGGGCGATCTCGACAAGATCGAGGCGGGCGTGCGTTCCCTGAACTGGGGCAAGGTTGTGATCGTGAACGAGAACGGCGAGCCGGTGCGCTGACACCGTGCGCGCCGCGTGTATCGTTCCCGCGCGGACCGCATACGAAGACCGGCGCCTTTTCGGAGGCGCCGGTCTTTTTTTTATCGCGTGAGGGCGGGCGGGTGCAGCGCACGCCGGAGCGCCGCGCGGCGGAGGTCCGGAGGGCGGCTTAGAAGCCCGGATGTATCCACTTCGCTATTTCGAAACAGATCACCGCGACAAGTGCGGCCGAGGGGATGGTGACCACCCAGGCCATCACGATGCGCATCGCGACTTCCCACTTTATGCCTGAAGCGTTCGTGGTCGCGCCCACGCCGACGATGGACCCGGCGATGGTATGTGTCGTCGAGACGGGGATGCCGAGGAAGGTGGCCATAAAAAGTGTCGCGGCGCCGGCGGTCTCGGCACAGAAGCCGTGCACCGGTTTCAGCTTCGTGAGTTTCATGCCCATCGTCTTCACGATGCGCCAGCCGCCAAGCGCGGTGCCGACACCCATGGCGAGATGGCAGGAAAGGATGATCCAGAGCGTGTGCGGGTCGGTGAGCGAGAGCTGCGTGTCCTTCGAGTAGATGCCCGCCGCGATGAGCAGCGCCACGATGATGCCCATGGTCTTCTGCGCGTCGTTGCCGCCGTGCCCGAGCGAGTACAGCGCGGCCGACACAAGCTGCCCTTTGCGGAACACCTTGTCCACGTCCTTCGGTCGCCAGCGACGAAAGGCCCAGTACACGAGTACCATAAAGCCAAAACCCGCAACAACGCCGAACAGTGGCGCGAGGGGGATAAAGGCCAGGGTCTCGACCAGTTTGTGCCAGCGGATGACGTCGAATCCCGCGTGTGCGATGCCCGCGCCAGCGAAGCCGCCGATGAGCGCGTGGGACGAACTCGTGGGCAGGCCCCACCACCAGGTGATGAGGTCCCAGACGATGGCGCCGATAAGGCCGGTGAGCACGACGTACACAAAGGCCGGATCGCCCGCGTCGATGATCACGATCTTGGCAATGGTGTCAGCCACCTTCGGCGCGAAGATGAACATCGCGATGAAGTTGAAAAATGCTGCCCACAACACGGCAAAGCGCGGCGAAAGGACACGTGTCGATACAACCGTCGCGATGGAATTCGCGGCGTCGTGAAATCCGTTGATGATGTCAAACAGCAGCGCGATGGCGATGGTGCTGACGATGATGATCCATTCGATGGACATGCGTTTCCCGGAATCTGTAACGAGGAGGGACCTGGTGGACTACAACGACGGGGAAACGCCGTCAGGCGGCGTCGATCACCACGCCCTCGATGAGGTTCGCGATGTCCTTGCAGCGATCGATCGCCTTCTCGAGCCGCTCGAAAATTTCCTTCCACATGATCACAAGCATGGGTTCGCCTTCCTTGAAGAGACGGATGAGCGCCGCGCTCAACAGCGCGTCACCCTCGTCCTCCAGGCCGCGGATCTCCCGGCAGATCACGCTGATCTTTTCGGGCTCCTTCAGACTCCGCAACAGCATCAGGGCGGCCTGAATCTTGATCGCGGCCTGGCACAACACGCTGGCGATCTGCTTCGCCTCGTAGCGGACCTCCACAACCTCGTACAGCACCATGCGCGACACGGCGTTGTTGATGTTGTCGGCCACATCGTCGAGGCGCTTGATCAGCGCGTGTATGTCGGTGCGCTCGATCGGGGTGATGAAGGTGCGGTGCAGCGCATCGGTGCAGCGGTGCGTGATGTCGTCGAGCCGGTGCTCGAGTTCCTTGATCGTGTTCGCCTTCTGCGCGAGATTCGCGTCCTTCGAGGTCGCGTCGAGCAGCTCGTTGCACACCGTGATGGTGAGCGCGATGTGTTCGTCGAAGAAATCGAAAAACTCGTAGTGTTTGGGAAGAATTCCTCGAAACATGGGCCTGTGTGATCTGAGGATGGAATGGAGTCCCGGCACGCTGCCGGATTCAATACAGCACGTAAAATTCGTGGAATTTCGGCTCGGAAACAAACCCGCCCGTATGCGTGGAAACGGTCAGGAGCGCGGCAACGGTATCGCGATTCGATACACGGGGGCGATGCCGGATCGGTTCGGCTGCCTGCCGCGTATCGTGATACGCAGCGTGTCCTTCACCAGCCGGCAGCGCATCCAGTGAAAGGGACGGCGTTCTGAATGGAAGGGTGTGTGATCGATCCACTGCTGTCCCTCCCCTGTCCGTAACGGCTGCAAGAGGCCTCCTCCTCCGCCGGTCACGAGAAAATCCTTCCCGCCCTCGCGAAAATGTTCCACCGCATGGGCGTGGCCCGACACAAACAGGCGTGCCTTGCGGCTGCTGTGAAAGCGCGGAAGAAAGGCCTTCCGCACGTCCTTCGACGCCGACACCACCCTGCTGTTCGTGTACGGCGGATGATGCGTGCCGACTATGACCGCGCGCGTCCGGGGATCGCGGTCGAGACTGTCGAGCGTGTGTTCGTACCAGCGGCGCTGTTCGGCCTTCGCGTGCTCGTCCATCTCCGAAAAATTCGAGTTGAGCAGGACGACGGCGATGCCGCCCGCGCCGGCGACACCATGCGTCGTGTGCAGCCGTGGGAAACGCGCGCGCAGTTGGGCCATGCCCTCCTCGCTCGACCACATGTACTCGTGATTACCCGGCGTGAGGTACAGCGGCAGACCCGCGGAATCGAGCGCGTGCAGCGCATGGTCGATCCAGCCCCATGCGGTCGGACGTGATCCCGCCTCTGTGAGATCGCCCAGATGAAATACCGCCGCTATCGTTGTGTCGCGCAGGATGTCGCGGAACAGCTCGTCCCTGGCGGCCTCGTTGTCGTCGCGTCGCAGGAAAATGGACTCGTACCAGGTGGGCGTCTGTGTATCGCTGATGAAGGCGAGCACCGACCGCCCTGCCGCGGGCCGCGGAGGTGACGTCCCCGCGCCGCCACTGTGTCCGCGCTGCTGCCCCGGGGAGGAAGCTCCCTGGAGCAGGAGCAGACAGGAGGCGGTAATTACTACGGCCGAGAATCGCTGCATCGTTGGCGGAAGTTTGTGGCGCTATTTCAACACGTCGAGGAGCAGCGTGCGGGTGGCGGAGGGCGTGAGCAGTACGCATATGTAGCTGCCGCTGCCCAATGTTGTGGCGTCGAAACGCGCGACGTAGGCGCCGGGCTGGAATTCGCCGCGCGCGATTGTTGCGACACGCCTGCCGAGCATGTCGTACACGGCCACCTCGCTCGCCCCCGCTTCGATCAGTGTGAATTCGACGGTCGACACGGCGTTGAAGGGATTCGGATGCGCGCCCAGGGAAAGTGCGCCCGCATCGCTGTACAGCCGCTCGCCGCCTTCGCGGCAGATTTCGACGCAGATGCTGCAACTGTCCGCGCCGACGGTCGTCAGCGTTCCATCGTCCCACATGAGCGAATCGATGGACAGCGGCGCGCAGGGCGCATCGCCCAGCACCACACGGAAAGGCAGTTCGACCAGAAGTCCGCGCGTGAGGGACGGATTCCTGCTCCCGCGTATCCGCAGCGTCGCACCGGCGGCGGGCGACGCGGCAAAAAGCGGCAGCAGAATATTCGGATTTGTGGATACATAAAGGGTGAAATCCTGCGTGCCACCGGTACGCAGATTGCTCACACCGTCGAGTTCCACGCGGGCCAGCGCGAGCGCGCCCGGCGGATACAGCACGTCGGCGGGACAGCCGATGGCGACCGCGGCTTCGGGCGTGCCGCGCGTGATACGCACAGGGGCCGATTCGGCCGTGCAGCCGTTTGCGTCCACGACGCGCACCACGTATTCACCGCTGTCCGCGGCAACACACTGCCGCGCTGTGGCGCCGGGAAGTATCACTCCGCCGCGCAGCCATTGATACGAGACACGCGTGTCACAGACGAGCGTGTCGCCCGACCGGGACACCGCGGGAGGTGTCACGGTGTGGACACTCACACGAATCGTGTCGATGCCTTCACAGCCGCCCGAATCCGCTATGCGCAGCACGAAACTGCCCGCCCGCGCAGTGCGGAAATACCGCGCATCCGAGAGGATCACCGTCGTGTCGAGTTCCGACCACAGGCAGAGGCGCAGACCCGGACCCGCATCAAGCAGCGTCGAATCGCCGGGACACAAAGCGCGCGGACCCGCCACGACGGGTGTCAGTGTCGTCGCGGTACGAACGGTAACAAAGGCCGTGCCTTCGCAGCCGGACGAATCGACGACACGCGCCCACACGGTGCCCGAATCCGAGATGACGACGTCGCGTGTTGTTTCGCCGGTGGACCACTCGTACGACAACGCGCCCGTGTACACGACGGAGAGCCGAGTCGACGCGCCGCGGCAGATCGTCGTCTGACCCGCAATGACGGGCTCGACACGCCGTTCGGCCACATCTACGGTGTCGGACCACCGACAGCCGTTGCTGTCTGTTGCTTCCACGCTGTACCTGCCCGGAGCGGTGACAAGCAGGGTCCGCGTCGCCGCCTGTGTGCTCCAGCGGTAGGCGGCAAAACCCGGCCCCGCATCGAGTGTGTCGGGCGCGCGGCCGGTGCACACGAGCAGGCGCCCTTGAATCCGCACGCCGCCCGTCGCGCCGCGCACGTCGGCGAGCGCCGAGCCCGAGCAGCCGCCCCGGTCCACGACACGCACGAGGTAGCGTCCGGGCTGCGTCACCGCGAAACGCCGCAGCGTGCCCAGCGGCACGGTGGTGTCGGCTTCCGTCGTCCAGATGTAGCGCGCGTAACTGTCGTTGGAGTCGGCCTCGAGTTCCACGGTGCTTCCCGGACAAAGGACAAGGTTGCCCGATATTGTCGGTGTTAACCGGTCGCTCTCCACCACGGTCGCGGAATCCGACGCGGTACACCCCGCGCTGTCGGTCACATCAACGCGGTAGACGCCCGGTGTGGTGACGGTGAGGCGCTGTGTTGTCGCGCCGGTGGACCAGCGGTACGACACAAAACCCGGACGAGCGTCTAGCACGGTCTGACTCCCGCGGCACATCGAGCGCGAACCCTGTATCACCAGGACTGGTGCGGGATTGACGATCACGCGTATGCCCGCCGTGGCGGTGCAGCCGCCGCTGTCGGTGACCGTCACTTCGTAGAAGCCGGACTGACTGACAGTTATGGTTTCGGTCGTCTCGCCATTGGTCCAGCGATATTGTCCCGCGCTTCCGCTGGCGCGGAGCAGACCCTGTTTTCCGGCACAGAGCACGCTGTCGCCCGTGATACGAATTGTCGCGGGAGGAAACACGCCCACGGCCAGCACATCCGATGTGTCGCGGCAGCCCGCGGCGATATCGGTGACGATCACACGGAAAAGGCCCGCCTGCCGCGCGACGAGACGGCCGCTGTTTCCGCCCACGGGCGCACCGTCGCGCAGCCATCCGTACGTGACACCCGTCTCCGGTTTGGCGACCAGCGTGACACTGTCGCCCTCGCAGAACGAGGTGCGTCCCAGCGCCGCAAGTGTTGCGATGGGCGCGGCCTTCACGATCACGTCCACCGGATCCGACTCCGCGCGGCAGCCCGCCTTGGTCACACCCGCAACACGGTATCTGCCCGGCTGTGTGGCGGTTAACGAATCGGAGGTCTCGCCGAGTATCTCTCCCCCGTCGCGATACCACGTGTATGTGGCATCCGGCGTGGATGTGGCGAAGAGCTGTACACGTTCACCTTCACACACCGTTGTGGGTCCGTTCGCGGCCAGTCGCACCACGGGTTTGGGATTGACAGCCACCTGATACGGTTCGGAGATGCCTGAACAGCCCGCGGAATCACTCACGGCCACGGTGTACACGCCCGCTTCGCGCACAATCGCAAAACGTGTGCGCGACCCGAAGGGATTGCCGTCGCGGAACCACTCGTACGTTGCGTAGCCGGCTCCCGCGTCGAGCAGCAGCGTGTCGCCCGTGCACAGGATGCCGGGACCGTTCGACGTGATGACGGGACGCAGCGATGTTGTGATCGACACATCGAGCATGGTGTCGCGGGCGCAGCCCGTCGCAGTGTTGGTGATACGCACGCGGACGCGTCCCGTGCCCGGCGCGGGCCAGCGCACATCGGTGCGCGAGCTTGTCCGCCCCGCGAGGATGATGCCGTTTTCGGCGGACCACTCAAACTCGTAGCCGGACGCGTCGCTGATAAAATACGAGGCGATGCTGTTCGGGCAGACCGACGTCTTGCCCTCGATGCGCTGGTCGGGCAGCGGATTGACGGTCACCACCGTGTACGCCGACGTGTCGGTGCATCCCTCCGGCGTGGTGATGATGACACGGTAATTGCCCGGTTGTGTGACACGATACGCCGGGCCGGCCGCACTGCCTATCATCGTGCCGTCGCGCTGCCAGATGTAGCTGTAGCCCGGTTTGTTTGTCGCGTTCAGGAGCAGACTGCCTCCGAGGCAGAACGAGGTCGGACCGGGCGGATCGATTGCCGCGCCCGCGCGCGGATTCACGCGTACAACGATGGCAGCGGATGTATCCGCGCAGCCGTTTCCATCGACGGCGACAACTCTGTACGTGCCGCTCTGTCGCGCCGTGTACGATGCGGTGGTTTCTCCAGGCAACGGTGATCCGTTCATCCACCACTCGAAGCGCACCGTGCCTGCGGCGCTGGCGTTCAGCACCACACTGCCCGGCTCACAGAACACGGTGGGTCCCGCGGCACTCGCCGTGACGCGCGGTTTGGGAAATACCGTGATGGTGATTTCGTCCGACGTATCGGTGCAGCCGCCGGGTCCGGTCACCACCACGCGGTATGCGCCGCTCATGGTCGCGACAAAGTTTATCGACGTCGCGCCCGCGATGGTGAGCCGGTTGCGCTGCCAGAGGTACGTCAGACCCGCGCCGCCATTGGCCGTGAGGATCGCGCGTTGATCCTCGCAGAAGGATGTCGGGCCGCCGGTGATGGTGGCGCCGGGGCGCTCGTATGCTGTCACAGCGATCGCCGCCGAGGTGTCGGAACATCCGTTCACATCGGTGACAATCACGCGGTATAGTCCGCTGCGTATGGCGCGGAACAGACGTGTGTCGGCGCCTGCGACGGCGGTGTCGTTTTTCAACCACGAATACGTGACACCCGATGCGGGCGTGGCCGTCAACACCACGGTGTCGGGGATGCAGAAGGTTGTGGGTCCGCCGGCCGTCAGACCCGCCACGGGGCGCGGAAACACGGTGACCTGCACGGTCGCGGATGTGTCAATACACCCCGCGCTGTTTGTCACGATCACACGATAGATGCCGGACTGTGTCGCGGTGTAGGTCGGCCCGCTCGAACCGCCGATCGAGGACCCGTTCCGCTGCCAATTGTAGCTGTACCCCGTGCCGGTGTTTGCGTTCAGCAGCACGCGGTCGCCCGCGCAGAACGAGGTCGGGCCCGAGGCGGTGACCGTCGCGCCCGGCTTGGCGACCACGGTGACCACCACCGCCGCGGAGGTGTCGGGACATCCCGCGCTGTTTGTCACGATCACCCGGTAGCTGCCGCTCTGTGTCGCGAGGTAGGTGGACGATGTTGCGCCGCTGATCGGCGCCATGTCGCGCAGCCATGCGTATGTGTAGCCGCTGCCGGTGTTGGCCGCGAGCAGCACACTGCCGCCTTCGCAGAACGTGGTGGGTCCGGCGGGCGTGATTGTGGCCCCCGGTCCCGCGATGATGCTCACCGTAATTGCCGACGATGTGTCGGAGCAGCTTGTGGTGTTGGTGACGATGACGCGGTAATTCCCCGCCTGCGTGGCGGTGTACGACGACGAGTTTGCACCGGGAATGGTGGTGCCGTTGCGCTGCCACATGTAGGTGTAGTTCGATCCGGTATTGGCCTGCAGCAGCACGCTGCCGCCAGCGCAGAACGAGGTCGGACCCGCGGGCGTGATATTTGCGCCCGGACCGGGAATGATCGACACCGTGCGTGTGTCGGATGTATCGAAGCAGCCCGAGGGACTCGCGATACGCACGCGGTAATCGCCCGCCTGTGTGGCGAGGTAGCTGGACGAGGTGGCACCGTTGATCACTGAGCCGTTGAAGAACCACGTGTATGTGTAGCCCGAGCCGGTGGTCGCCTGCAGCAGCCGCGTGCCTCCCGCGCACATGTTGGCGGGATTCGGCAGAATGTCGGCGCCGAGGTCGGTGATGTTCACCGTGACGGTGTCCTCGTCTGTGCAGTTGTCTGCGTCGGTGACGGTGACGATGTAGGTGGTCGTCACCGTGGGTGTGGCTTCGACATGCGAACTGTCGGTGCGGTTGAGGCCCGTTGACGGACTCCACGAATACGTGAGCGGCTGCGCGCAGGGCGACGCAAGCGCGGTGTTGCCGAGCCGCGCGGTGCCGCCGAGGCACACCGACGTGTCGTTGCCCGCGCGCGCGGTGAGCGCGCCGATGCAGTCGGGCTCGAAGCGCATGAGGAACGATTCGTCGTTGCCGTTGGTCGTGCTGCGGAACGCTCCGGATGTTGTCGGAAAATTTCCCGCGGTGATACCCACGGCATAGAACTCGCCGCTCGATCCGATGGCGATGCTGTGTTCGGGCCGCTCGCCGATGGAGGCGCCCACCCAACACCAGTCCTGATTGTTTCCGCCGATGTACGAAGCCCAGCAGCGCTGTCCGGCGGCGTTGAAAATGGCGACGAAGCGGTCTTCCATGCCCGCGTACACGGTCTGATACGCCCCCGCGGTCACGGGAAGATTGCCGCTGTAGGTACACCCGGTCATGTGCAGGCGTCCGTGATTGCCCACGCGAATGCTGGTGATGTGTTCCAGTTGATTGCCGCCGAAGTAGGTGGCCCAGAGCACCGCGCTGCCCGACGCGTTCAGCCGCGCGATGAAGCCGTCCTCCGCGCTCCCGTTCCGGGCGGTCTGGAAGGCGCCTGTCGACGCGGGAATGCTGCCTATCGTCCATCCGACAAAAATCGGATCGCCGCCGACGCATATCAGATCATACGCCGTGGTGTTGGTCCCGAAATACGTGCCCCAGATGCGCGAGCCCTGATCGTCGAACTTGATGACAAAACCGCTGGTGGTGCCGCCGGGGTAATTCGGGTAGGCCGATCCGGTTGTTGTCGGGAAGCCCGTGCCGGTGGTGCCGACAACGATCACGTTGCCGAGCGAATCGATCGAGCAGCCGTGTCCGAACTGCGCGCTGCTGCTGCCGATATACGTGCACCACTGCCGCGCGCCCGCGGTGTCGAAACGCGCCAGGAAGGCGTCGGTGCTGCCGCCGCCGAACGTCGTCTGAAACGCGCCTGTCGAGACGGGGAAATTGCTGCTTGCGGTCTGGCCGGTGAAATAGATGAACTGTCCGCCGTCGTAGGTGAGCCCGATTCCCGCGTCGCCACCGTTGCCGCCGTAGAATGTCGCCCAACCGCGTGTGCCATCGGAGAGCAGCTTGATCAGAAACGCGTCGTAGCCCGATGCGAGTGTGCTCTGGAAGGCGCCCGCGCTCACGGGGAAAGTGGAGGAATTGGTCGCTCCCGTGTAGATGGCATTGCCGTTGGCATCGCAGCGCACGCCGGTCGAGAGGCTCGCGCCGCTGTAATACGTGGCCCAGAGCCGCGCGCCGCTGCTCGAGAACTTGATCGCGTACCCGTCGAGCGCGTTGCCGGTCTTGGTGTACTGGAAAACTCCCGTGGTTGTCGGGAAATTTGTGCCGGTGGTTGCGCCGACCACCCAGGCGTTGTCGCTCGGATCCACATCCACCGCACCCGCGTAATCATTGCCCGCGCTGCCGATATAGGTACTCCACGACAACGAGGGATCGATGACCAGCGTCTCCCCTGCCGCCGCGCCGCGGATATCGAAGCGCAGCTCGTGTCCTTCGAGGATGAAACGTCCGTCCACCACACGCCGTCCGACGGCGGATTCGTTCCAGCAGCGCGGCGCGTCCTCCTCGATGACACCGAGCGACGTGCGCAGCGAGAGTCCGCCGTCGGCGCGCAGGCGCGGCGACACATTAGAGGAGTATCGGATCCTGATATCCTGATATCGAGCGCCGGGGCGGACCACAAAATCGTACTTCAGTCCCTTCTCGCCGGCCGTGAGTACCAAATCCACGCCGTTATACAGATTCTCGACCACCAGACGGCGCACGGGCGCAAGGTGTGTAACGCCGTCGGGGGCGCCCGGCGTGTAGAAGTTTGTGTACCAGGGCAGCTCGTCCTCGAAGCGGAAACGCGGCGCGGGATTGGCGCCGAGAAAGTCGGCGTCGCTCCGCTCGTGGCGCCAGGTGCCGCCGTCCAGCCCGGGCGCGCCGCTCTCGTGCTGTGCGTCATGCATGTCGCGCTGTGTTTCGCGCGCTGTCTGCACGAAGCTGAAACCACCGGAACGCACAAAGACGCGCATGTCGCCCGCGAAGAGTACGGCGCGCAGATCCGGGCGCCGCGCACCGTCCATGTCGGCAAACTGGCCGCGGTTCTCGACAAAAAAGAACGCGCCTCCCGTGGTCGAGGAGAAGCGTGACACTTTCGGGGCCGTGGTGTGTTCACCACGCAGCGGCCCGACATTGCCGGCGGTGCGCGCCTCGGTCGCCCGGGCGGAGATGCTCAGTGAGATCACGGCAACGGAAAACAGGACGAGGCCGGTCCGGAAAACCGGCACCGCCACGCGACGGAGAGCGGGCACTGGTTTGGGCATCTTGTAGAACTGGAACGAATGAAAAAGGAAGGTATCGACTCGAACAAAGAAAGACAAGAGCGGATGGAGACTGGTTACGCTCTGGAGATGAAATACCGCGGCTGGCGGAAAAGAATAGCTCTCGGCCATGGCCGCGGTTCAGCGCGCCATCCGCCTGTGTTGAATCTCGCCGTTGTGAGGTGCCACAGATACGACCCGGGGCACCGGTCCGTGCGTGAAGTATCGAAGCCGGCGTGTTACTGCCGCGCCGTCACGAGTACGGGGAGCACCGACGTGGAACCGCCAAGGCGCGCCTGGATGTGGAACGCGGAGCGTAGGACATGGATCCGCGCCGCTTGGCCTTGTGTCCGAAACTCCGTACCATCGTGAATGACTCCCACCGTCTTCTGCACACGAATGATTCCCGACGAGGGTCTCGCCCTGCTCCGTCCGGCCACCGATCTGCACATCTTCCCCCACGACAGGCCCATCACGCGGGCCGAGCTGCTTGACGGCGTGCGGGACGCCGACGCCCTGCTCTGCCTGCTAACCGACGGCATCGACCGCGCGGTGCTGGACGCGGCGCCGCGCTTGAAAGTCGTGGCGAATTACGCGGTGGGATACAACAACATCGACGTGGATGCCGCGCGCGCGCGCGGCATCGTTGTCACAAACACGCCGGGGGTGCTCACCGACGCCACGGCCGACATCGCCTTCGCGCTGCTCATCGACTGCGCGCGGCGCATATCGGAGAGCGACCGCTGGCTGCGCGCGCACACCTTCGACGGCTGGGCGCCGATGCTGTTCCGCGGCGTTGATCTCTCGGGCCGCACCGTGGGCATCGTGGGCGCGGGACGTATCGGCAGAGCCATGGCGCAACGCTGCGCGGGCGGTTTCGGCATGTCGGTGGTGTACACCGACCGCGCGCCCGACGCCGCGTTCGAGTCCGACTTCGGCGCACGCTTCCTGCCGCTCGACGAGCTGCTCGCGGCTTCCGACTTCGTGTCGCTGCATGTGCCGCTCACCAACGAAACACGGCATCTCATCGGCGCCCGCGAACTGGCACTCATGAAATCCACCGCCGTGCTCGTCAACACCGCGCGCGGCCCGGTGGTCGATGAAGAGGCGCTGATCGAGGCACTGCGCACACGCCGCATCTTCGGCGCGGGCTTCGACGTGTACGAGCACGAACCCGCCGTGCCCGAAACCCTGCGCGCTCTCGACAACGCCGTCATCCTCCCCCACATCGGCAGCGCCTCCTTCGACACCCGCGCACGTATGGCTGTTATGGCCGCCGAGAATATTCTTGCGGTCCTCGCCGGACGCTCCGCACCGAATGCCGTCGAATGAAAATCGTAAAGGCGTAAAGAGGTAAAGGCGTAAAGGGGAAAAAGGGTGACGAGATATTACAGATATTGGCGCTAGACGGGATTTGTTCATCCAGCATGGAGCGTGCGTGAGAGAACGGGCCCGCAATGCCAGAAAAAAAGCGCCGTGTCGCATCTCCTGAGAGTGATGCAACACGGCGCTGTTTTACGCCTTTGCCTCTTTACACCTTTACCTCTTTACGCCTTTACGCGTTTACGCCTTCACGCCTATTTATTCGCCTTGTAAAACTCCTCCATAAAGGCGGCAAGTGCCTTGCACGATTCGACGGGACAGGAGTTATAGGTGGATGCACGGATGCCGCCGACGGAGCGATGGCCTTTGAGTCCGAGCATACGCAGTTTCTTCGCTTCGGCGATGAACTTGTCCTCGAGTTCCGGGGTCTGAAGATTCCAAGTGATGTTCATCAGCGAGCGGTCTTCCTTCACCGCCACCGAGCCCTTGTAGAAATCGCCGCAGCCGTCGATGACGTCGTAGATGAGTTTTGCCTTCATCTCGTTGTTCTTTTCGATCGCTTCGAGTCCGCCCATGGCCTTGATCCACTTCAACGTGCGGCCGACAACAAAGACCGGCAGCACTGGCGGCGTGTTGTACATCGAGCCCTTATCGACATGGGTCTTGTACTTGAGCATGGTCGGGATGTTCTTCTTGGCCTTCTCCTCGACCCAGGCCTTTTTCACGACAATCATGGTCACGCCGGCGGGACCGAGATTCTTCTGCGCGCCCGCATAGATCAGCGAGTACTTCGAATAGTCCAAAACGCGGCTCAGCATGTCCGACGACATGTCCGCGACGAGCGGCACCGCGCCCACGTCGGGTGTCGCGCGCCACTGCGTGCCATAGATGGTGTTGTTCGTGGTGATATGCGCGTAATCGACGTCGGACGACCAGGGGAGGGTCTTGGGAATGAAGTTGAAGTTGGCGTCCTGCGACGAGGCGACCTCCACCACTTCCCCGAACAGACGGGCTTCCTTCGCCGCCTTCGTGGCCCACTCGCCGGTCACGACATAGTCGGCCTTCGTGTGCAGGAAGTTCATCGGCACCATGGCGAACTGCGTGCTGGCGCCGCCGCCGACAAACATGCAGTCGTACTCGTCGGCGGAAAGGCCCATGATCTCGAGCGCGTCCTTCTGCGCTTCGAGCATGACGGCGTCGAATTCCTTCGAACGATGGCTGACTTCCATGAGTGACACGCCGAGGTTGGCGAAGTTCATCACCGCATCACGGGTTTCCTCCACGACCGAGTACGGAAGGACGGCCGGGCCGGCGAAAAAGTTGTGCGCGCGTTCCATGAAATGTGCTCCTGAGAATTATGTGTGGGTGTGAACGGAAGGGCAAAACATCATACAAACGTAGCGATTTTTTTTGAATCAATTGCTCGGCGCGGGGTCTTTCGGTATTTTTTCGACTGTCTTTTGCGGCGCGGTTCCCGCTGTCGCCTCCCCCCTCCGACGCCGGTCGCCGCGGCCGCACGTTTCCGCATCACATCCCACTGATATTCCCACACAAGCACCAGGAGCGCGTCATGAAAATCCTCATCCCCGACGGCATTTCGAAAGAAGGCGCAAAACTGCTCATCGAGGCAGGGCA
This sequence comes from Ignavibacteriota bacterium, assembly GCA_016218045.1. NCBI lineage: Bacteria > Pseudomonadati > Ignavibacteriota > Ignavibacteriota bacterium. The sequence goes on along the minus strand of JACRFB010000031.1, from coordinate 20,496 downwards.
CGAACTGAATCAGACCAAGTTCACGCCGGAGGAACTCCTGGCCGCGATTCCCGAGTATGACGCGATCATCGTCCGTTCGGCCACGAAGGTCACGAAGGACGTGATAGACACAGGCGCAAAACTCAAGGTGATCGCGCGCGGCGGTGTGGGTCTCGACAACATCGACGTCGCGTACGCGAAGAGCAAGGGTATTCCCGTGCTGAACACGCCGGGCGCATCGGCGATCTCTGTCGCGGAACTCGCGGTCGGTCACATGTTCGCCGTGAGCCGTTTCCTGCACGAGAGCAGCGGTGAAATGCGCCAGGGCAAGTGGCCGAAAAAGGAATATGCCAAGGGCATCGAGCTGTACAACAAGACACTCGGCGTGCTGGGCTTCGGCAGCATCGGCAAGGAAGTGGCGCGCCGCGGCATCGGCCTCGGCATGAAGGTCATCGCCTTCGATCCGCTCTACGCGCCGATGCGTTTCGACGTCGAAATCACCTCGAAGGAGGATGTGATCCGCCGCGCGGACTTCCTCACGCTGCATCTGCCGCTCGACAAGCAGGCCGGACCCACCATCGGCGCCGCCGAATTCGCGATGATGAAGGACGGCGTGGTGCTGATCAACTGCGCCCGCGGCGGCGTGGTGGACGAGGCGGCGCTGCTCGACGCACTCAACAGCGGCAAGGTGTACGCCGCGGGCATCGACGTGTTCGTGAACGAACCCGCCACCGAGGCGCAGCAGGCCCTCATCGCGCATCCGCGCGTCAGCGCCACTCCCCATATCGGCGCGCAGACCGTGGAAGCGCAGGACCGCGTCTCCATCGAAATCGCCGAGAAAGTCATCGCCGGCCTCGCGGGCTGATCCAGACCGTGGCTCGTGTGAAGGGATCGATGCGGCGGAAACGTTACACGTTACACGTATCCACGTAACACGTTCCACGTTCCACTTTCTACCTACTTTCCACATTCAACGTTCTACTTTCCACGTTCACCGTTCCCTTTTCACCTTTCCCCTTCCCCCTTCCAATGGCCACCATCCGCCCCTTCCGCGCATTCCGCCCGACCCCCGACCACGCCGCCGAGGTCGCGGCGAAGCCGTACGATGTCCTGAACTCCGATGAAGCCCGCGCCGAGGTGGCGGGGCATCCTCTGTCGTTCCTGCACGTCGGCAAGCCCGAAGTCGATCTCGATCCCGCGATTCCTCTCCACGACGCGCGTGTGTACGAAAAGGGACGCGAGAATCTGCACCACCTCATCGACACGGGTGTGCTGGTGGAGGATGCAGCGCCCTCGCTGTACGTGTATGCGCAGACGATGAACGGACACACGCAGTACGGTCTCGTCGGCTGCGCGTCCGTCGAGGAGTACTGGATCGACACGATCAAGAAGCATGAATTCACACGGAAGGACAAGGAGGAGGACCGCTGCAATCACGTGCGTGTCACCAACGCGCATTCGGGTCCGATCTTCCTCACCTACCGCGATGTGCCCGCAATCGACGCCATCGTCTCGCGCGTCTGCGCAGGCGACCCCGACAACGACCACGTCGCCACCGACGGCATACGCCATCAGTCGTGGGTCATCTCCGATCCGGCCGACACCGGCGCCATCATGCGCCTGTTTGCGGATATTCCGACCCTGTATGTCGCTGATGGACACCACCGCTCGGCGGCCGCGGGCATCGTGGGCCGTGAACGGGCGGCGGCAAATGCGGCGCACACGGGCGACGAGGAGTACAACTTCTTCCTCGCCGTGTATTTCCCCGGCAGCCAGTTGCGCATCTTCGACTACAACCGCGTGGTGAAGGACCTGCACGGCATGACAAGCGCGGAATTCCTCGACAAGCTGGCGGCCATGTTCACGGTCACGCCCACCGCATCGCAGGTCCGCCCCTCCCGCAAGGGTGAAATCGGCTTGTACATTGACGGTGCGTGGCATGTTCTCACCGCACTCCCCGCGCTGACCGACACCGACGATCCCGTCGAGCGGCTCGACGTGGCGCTGCTTCAGAAATACGTGCTCGACGGACTGCTCGGCATACACGACCCGCGCACCGACAAGCGTATCGATTTTGTCGGAGGCATACGCGGACTCGGCGAACTCGAACGGCGCGTGGACTCGGGAGAAATGCGTTGTGCCTTCAGCATGTTTCCGACCTCGGTCGACGAACTGATGTCGATCGCCGACGCGGGCAAAATCATGCCTCCGAAATCGACGTGGTTCGAACCGAAACTGCGCGACGGCCTCTTCGTGCATTTTCTGGACTGAGCATCTCCCCTTCCGTCCGGTATCACTCCGCGGGCCGCGCTTCCATCAAGGAGCCGCGGCCCGCGCCGTTTATTGGCGCACGGTGTAGCGGATGCGCGGGGGCGTGACGCGCAGCAGCGTGACCCCGTCGGGCAGATGCACGTCGGGCGTCACTGCGCCGGTCGTATCCTGCGCGAGCGTGCCGTAGGAAATCGTCACGGTGAAGTCCTGCGCCTCGAGTGTCGCGAGCCGGTTCACTCCGCCGCGCACGTGTATGCCCACGAAGGGATTGGCCAGCAGGATGTGCCTGTCGCGCGGCGCGTCGGTGACCGAGACCGCGATACCCTCGTACAGGACGTCCGCCAGTTGTTCGACGGGGATAAACACCTTCACGGGTTCGCTCTTGAAACGCACGATGCCCGGGAGCGAATCCGCAAGCGCGAGTTCATCCACAACCGGATTCGACAGATCCTCGTAGCGCCGCGCCTCGGTGGGCCAACTGTCGATGCCGCGGAGCACCTTGTCGGCCCCGAACAGTTCGACGGAGTCCGGGAGCACGGATATCGGACCTGCTAGTCCGAAATCCTGTCGGAACAGCAGCGCCTCGGCGGCGAGGCGCACGGGCACTTTTTTCCGCACATAGCGGTCGATCGTGATGTCGATGGTGTCGGGCGCGACCAGCCGCGCCGTGACACCCTCCGGCAGACGCAGCGCGTCTTCGAGGTAGCGGCTCAACTGCAGGCGGCGGCTCGAGGCAAGGCGCGGTCCGGGGATCTCGAACACCAGCGGTCTGACGGTGGCAAGAATCAGAAGCTGCCAGCCGCGCCCTTCGAGCGTCACGTCCACATGCGCGGGCAGCGATGAGGCGATGGCGACATCCTGCGGCAGATTGACAACCGCCAGGGGCACACGCAACTGAGTCGTGTATGTTTTATTCAACGTGACCGCAAGCCATACGATCCCCGCGAGGAGCAGGGAGCCGGCTATGGAGAGGTACGAGTGCGTGCGCATCGGTGTGCTGTGGTTTCGTGTGGAATATACCCCGGCATCGAAGCTTCCACAAACGCCCGGCGGATGACGGCGGTGCGTGGTGATTCCGGAAGCGATTCCAAAGAAACTGCAAAAATGGTATTGACTTTGTCCGCGGGGTCGCGTTTATTCACTCATAACATTCACCACCACCAGAATTTCGGATCACACGGTTCTTTGTTTTGAACCCACGTTGCCGCATACAATGACACAGACACACAACGGAGAAATACGAGAGATCATTCTCGTCCGCATTGCGGAGATTTTGCAGGACGTGTATCACGAACCGATGCAGGGACTCACGTCGGAATCCGTGCTGGCACGGCTCGCCTTCAAATCCGAGCCGCGCCTGAACGAATTACGCCTGGCGCTCGAGCGGTTGGACCGCAACGAGTACGGCCTCTGCATTTTCTGTAAGAGCACGATCCCGATGACGATTCTCCGCGCTGCCCCCACGGCGCATTTCTGCGAATCCTGCGCGAACGGCCTGCGCCGCCGCGCGACCACGTCACAGCCCGCCTTTACGAGCGCCTGAGACGCGGTGCCGTCCGCCTCGTTCAGCGGCCGACGGCGTCCTGCAGTTTGCGGTCGAGATTGGGATCGTCGCTTTCGAGGCTGCGCACAGCGCCGCTGTGCGCGTCGATATACACGGTGACCGACGCCCTGCCCGTGCGCATGTCGAAGAGCCACTCCTCGTTCCCGCTCACTTTCACGAGCTGGCCGCGCGAAATTTTGTAGCCGGGAAATTTTTCCATCACACGCAGCCGCGCCTCGTTCGGCGACAGCTTTTTGGGTGTCAGGTCGCGATTCTCGAGAAAGGCCTCGACATCGACGGGACCCGTCGCCGTGTAGGCCGTGTCGGGGATGCGGGCCAGTGTCACATTTCGCAGAAGTTTGAGGCCTTCGCCGGGTTCGGCGCGTAATATTAGTGTGGAGGATTCGTAGCCCGGCCGTGTCACGAGCAGCGTGTCGCCCGGTCCGACTCCTTCGAGCATGTAGTAGCCGTCGCGGCTGCTGCGTGTTGAACGGCCCGTCGCGTGGATACGCGCGTCGGCGAGCGCGTCGCCGCTGCGCGCGTCCGTCACCGCCCCGGTCACGACGGGCGCGGGCGGATCACCGCAGGAGGTTAGCAGCACGGCGGCAGCGCAGCACAGAATGAGGTGTCGCGGTGTCATGTCTTCCTCCGGTGCTCGTCGATCGCGGCGTCGATACACGCAAGCACGGCGCCGTCCGCGGGAAGCTCGGCGCACATCTCGAGCACGAGGAGCGGCAGTCCCCCCGCCAGCGCGGCCCGATCCTCCATACGCACGGCATCCTTCGCCGTCGTCACAAGCACCGACGCGCCGGCTGCGCGGGCGCGCGCGCCGATATTTCGGATATCATCGTCCGAATACTCGTGATGATCGGGATGGTCGATGCAGTCCGCCACGCGCGCGCCGAGGTCCTCGAGCGTGCGGACAAAGGCGGCCGGAGCCCCGATGCCGCAGAATGCGGCAACGACGACCCCCGCGAGTGATTCCGGCTTCCTCGTGCCGCCGCCCGCCTCGCGCAGCGCCGAGACCTCGTAGAGCGCGCGCTCGACGGGACAGGCGAGTTCGGCGCGGAGCCGTGCCTCGGCCGCATGCCAGGCGGGCGCGTCGCGCCAGCGCGTGAGTACAACGGCGTGCGCGCGTCGAAGCGACGAGACGGGTTCGCGGAGCCGTCCGAAGGGCAGGAGGCGATCGTTGTACGGATCACGCGCGGCATCGACGGCCACGATGTCGACATCACGCCCGCAGGCGCGGTGCTGAAAGGCGTCGTCGAGCACGAGCAGGTCCGCGCCGAATCGCTCCACCGCGACACGGCAGCCGCGCGCGCGCCGCTCGTCGGCCACTACAGGAAGGGCCGGCAGAGCGCGCGCCACCATCACGGGTTCATCCCCGCCGTCGCGCCAGTGCGCGAGGGTCCCCGCGCCGTCGCTCACCACCACCGTGCCGCGTGTGCGCCGCCCGTATCCGCGTGTGACAAAGGCGACGCGGCAGCCGCGCGCGAGGGCATGCGCGGCAATCGCCGCCGCGAGCGGCGTCTTCCCCGTCCCGCCCGCCGAGATGTTGCCGACTGCAATCACCGGCACGGGCAGCCGCGCGACGCGGAACACGCCCGTGTCGTACAACATGTTCCTTGCAGCAATCACCGCCCGGTACAGCATACGCGTGTATCCTCACTCGTCCTGCATGCCGCAGGTTGCGCGCCTGTGCAACGCGAGCAGGGCCTTCTCGATCTCGAGCCGCCGCATCTCGAGCGCCTCGCCCTCGAGCGCGGGATCAATCGTGATCTGCGGCAGAAACTCCACACGCGCGCGCGTGAAGGGAAAGGGCACGTCGAAGCGGTCCCAACTGCGCAGGGTGCGGCTGCGGTGATACCCGACCGCAACACACAGCAGCGGCACGCGCATGGTCTGCGCCGCCCGCACCGCGCCCATTTTCATCTCGAGACGCGGACCGCGCGGACCGTCGGGCGTCACACAGAGCACGCGCCCGTCGCGCAACTCGCCGCGCATCGCGTCCATCGCCTCGCGGCCCCCGCGGCTGCTCGAGCCGCGCAGCACCCTGAAACCCCACGAGGCAAGCAGGCGCGCAAGGAATTCGCCGTCGCGGCTCAAACTCACCAGCGCCGACGCGCCGGAGCGGCGCATCATCCACCAGGGCAGCAGCATCGAGCCGTGCCAGAATACGAGCACAAAGGGCGCGCGCGCCGCGCGCAGCTCCTCGAGATAACCGCCGCCCTGCACGGTCACGCGCAGCGAGCGCAGCAGCGTTTCGAGCAGAACGCGGAACAGGGGCAGCAGGCGCATCATCACATGTGCTTCCGCGCTGTGCTCATAGGTCGTACATGTCGGGACGCCGGTCGAGGAAGATGTCGTTCCATTCCGAAAACGCCTTACGGCGGGCCCGTGTCGGATCGATCTCGGCGGCGATCCATCCTTCCTCGTCCGTGCCGGTCTCCGCAAGCACGTCGCCGTTGACATCGACGATCTGGCTCGACCCGTGGAAAGTGAGCGAGGCCTCGCCGTGCCATTCGGTGCCGGTGCGGTTGGCGGTGACCGTGGCGACACGGTTCTCGAAGGCGCGCGTGCGCATAACCGGCTTCCACAGGCGCGGGAGTGCCACGAGAGCGGAGGGATGCAGTATCACGTCCGCGCCGCGCAGCGCCAGGGTGCGCGCCGCCTCGGGGAAACGCCAATCGTAACAGATCATCACACCGAGACTGAGGCCCTCGTGCCGCACCACGGGGAATCCGGTGTCGCCCGGAGCAAAGATCGTTTTCTCTCCTGCGAAGAGATGTGTCTTGCGGTACACGTGTCGTGCGCCGTCGGGGAGCACCGTCACAGCCGTGTTGTACACCGCGTCCCCGTCTCGTTCCGCGAAGCCCGCGACCAGGATGGTTTTGCGCGCCAGCGCATGGTCGCGCAGCATGGTGACAAAGGATCCGTCCGCTGTTTCAGCGAGCGATAGCAGCTCCTCCCGCGAACGGAACCAGTAGCCGGTGCTGCACAGCTCGGGAAAAACACCGATGGCCGCATCGAGAGTCGCGATCGCGTTTTCGATGCGCGCGACGTTGCGGGTCGTGTCCATGAAATCGGGCGCGAACTGGAAGGCGGCGACACGATGACTCATGGCAGGCTCTCGCGATCGTCGTCGGCGGATTTCTTCGACTGCCGCGCTATGGCGTGATAGCGGTCGAGGCGCGGTTCGTAAAACACGATGTTCAGTTCGAGGTCGCGCAGTGTGCCGCCCGAGGGATAGTAGTAAAACGTGTCGATCTGCTCCGTCGGAACACGGCTCGGACGCGAGCCCGACACGTAGAAGCGCACCTCGTAAAAACCGAGCTGGCTCTCGTTGCCCTCGATCTGGCGAAGGACGTTGTCGATGGAATAGACGTGAATATCGTCGGAGGATTTCATGGCGTGTGGCGCGTGGTTGCAGGGCGGCACCGCGTGCAAGCTATAGAGCTTTCGCGAGAATTCCGCATAGAAACGCCGCGCGCCGCGCTAGAGTATGGTGAATTCGACCCTGCGGTTGCGCTGCCTGCCCGCCTCTGTCGCATTGCTCGTGACAGGGACGGCCTTGCCGTAACCGCGCGCCTGCATACGCGCCGCGGGAATGCCCTGCGAGATCAGATAATCCACCACGGCCTGCGCACGCGCCTGCGACAGCGACTCGTTGTATTGGATGGTGCCGACGCTGTCAGTGTGCCCGTTGATCTGTATGCGCATCTCGGGCTGCGAGCGAAGGAGGCGCGTGAGGCGCTGCAGTTCCGACACGGATTCGGGACGCAGCGTCGCCATGTCGAAGTCGAAAAACAGGTTGTTGAGCAGAATCGTGCTGCCGCGTGTTATCGGGGCGAGAACGAGATCGCGCGTCTCGGTGCTGTATTCCTCCAATTCACGCAGATCGATGTATTCGCTGATCGGGTAATACCCCTCGAGTTCGGCGCGGAACTGCCACTGCTCGCCTGCCGGCAACGCGATCGTGAAGGCTCCTGTCGCGGGATGCGCAACGGCGGTGCCCCGCCGCGACGAGTCCGACATCGTCTGATAATAGATCTTCGCGGGCAGCGGCTTGTGGTCGAAGTCCTTTACGATGCCCGTGAGCATCAGCACCGGAGTCGGCTTCTCGTGCTTCGGCAATCGCACACGAAAAATGTCGCTGAGGCCACTGCCGGACATGGTGGATACAAAATATGCGAATTCGCCGTTGGCGGGCACGGAATAGTAGGCATCCCAGCCGGGTGTGTTGATCGGGTAGCCCATGTTCTGGGGATCTCCCCACGAGAGCCATGTGTCGTCGAGCCGGCGCGAAAAATACACGTCGTTGCTGCCGAAGCCGCCCGATCGGCCGCTCGAAAAGTACAGCGTCTTCCCGTCGGCGGCCAGAAACGGCGTGATGTCGTCGGTCGCCGAATTCAACGGCGCCCCGGCATTGAAGGGTTCGGACCATGTTGTATCGTCTTCCCGGAAGGAGACAAACAGATCGCGTCCGCCCAGGGTGTTCCTGTTTTCGATGGACAGGAGCAGCACGCTCTGATCCGGCGACATGGTGAACTCGGCATACTTCGACGTGTTGACATAGCCCCGTATCGTGTGATTCCGCGGCGGACTCCACCCGCTGCGCGCGCGTGTCGCGAGCGAGATGCCCGGTTCCTGCCTGCCGTCCGGCAGATAGTGATTGCCGAGAAGCAGGGTGTTGTTGTCGGGGAATGCGTGGCAGACGTAGTTGAAGCCGCCCGTGTTGAGCGGGGCGCCGATGTTCCGCGCTATGCCCCAGGTCGAATCGGGGAGACGCTCGCTGATCCAGATGTCGGCCTTCGGACCGTCGACATTCTGCGGATAATCCTTGCGGACAAAGTACAGGATGCTCCCGTCCGGCGAGATGATCGGATACACTTCATCAAACGATGTATTGATCATCGCCCCGAGGTTCTCGCGTTCGCTGTAGTCCCAACGCTGCGCGAGTGCGGTGCATGTACCGAGCACCAGAAGCGGAAGCAATCGCCGGAGCAGATTCACGGAAGTACTGTGTGGTGAGCTGAACAAGTGTCAAATATAGCGTTTTCCACTCCTCATGCAAGTGCGGAAACCCGGCGCGGCGTTTGTTTTGCCTGACGGGAATACTAGATTGAAACGATGATCACGCCACGTTCCGCATGAGTTCCCGCGCACGAATATTGGGTCCGCTCTTTCTCGCCGCGGCGCTGCTGCCGGCGGGAATTTTTGCCGTCTATCACATCCTCGTGCGGTCGCTGCCCGACGAGGATGGAAACGCCGAACTGGGCGGACTCGCGTCGCAGGTGGAAGTGTTCCGCGATGAAGTCGGGGTGCCGCACATTCTCGCGTCCAGCGAGGCCGACATGTACCGCGCGGCGGGCTACGTGCATGCGCAGGACCGCCTGTGGCAGATGGATCTCTACCGCCGCTACGCGCGCGGCCGCCTCGCCGAAATTTTCGGGGCGCGTGCCGTGGAGTCGGACAAGCTGATGCGCACCGTCGGCATCGGGCGCATCGCCGACACACTCGCCCGGCACCTCGCCCCGGAGACACGCTCCATCCTCGCGGCGTATTGCGACGGCGTGAACGCGGCCATCAAGGCGCGCGCGGGCCGTTACCCTGTCGAATTCGACATCCTGCAATACGAACCGGAGGCATGGTCGATAGCGGACTGCCTCGCCGTGTCCCGTCTTGTGGCTTGGGAGCTGGCCCTGTCGTGGTGGACGGATCTGACCTTCGGCGACCTCGCCTCCCGGCTCGGCGAGGCGAAAGCCCGCGAGGTGCTGCCGCTCGACGACGCGTTTGCCCGCGCCATTCTGCCCGCGCGCACACCGCCGCCTCCGGCGGGACAGGCCTTCCTGCGCGGCGTGCTCGACACACGCTCGATGCTGGGCATGTCGGGTTCCGCCATAGGCAGCAACTGCTGGGCGGTCACAGGCGCAAAATCCGCCACCGGACTCCCGATACTCGCCAACGACACACATCTGCCGCATGCACAGCCCGCGCGCTGGTATGTGATGCACATGTCCTGCCCGGGAATCAATGTCGCGGGCATCACCATCGCCGGAGCGCCCGGCATCGTGGCGGGGCACAACGACCACATCATGTGGGGTGTGACCAACGCCATGGTTGATGACGTGGACTTTTTCCGCGAGCGCATCAGCTTTGCCGACTCCACCTACGAATACCGCGGCGCCTCGCGGCGCCTGCGCGTGCGCATCGATTCGATACTCGTCCGCGACAGCGCGGCAGTCGAACATGTCGTGTACGAAACCGCCCACGGACCAGTCATCGACGGTGTACATCCCGCGCGGCCCGGTGCACCCACGGCCATCGGCGCGGTGCCGCTTGCGATGCGCTGGGCGGGGGCGGAACGCAGCGACGAGGTGGGCGCCATGGCCCGCGTGAACCGCGCCCGCGGCTGGGCGGAATTTGTCGCCGCCCTGCGCGACTTCGGTGTGCCCGGACAGAACTTCACCTTTGCCGACAGGCACGGTGCGCTCGGCTACACGCTCGCCGCCCGTATTCCCCTGCGTCCCGCCGCGGGAGCCGTGCTGCCGTCGGACGGCTGGGACGGCGTCGGCGACTGGCGCGGCTTTGTGCCGTACGAGGAACTGCCGCGCGCCGCGATGATCGAAGGCGACGCCTTCGCCAACGCAAACAATCCGATCAATCCCGCGCTGCCGTACTACGTGACCGCGTTGTGGGAGAGCGACGCGCGGGCGCAACGTATCACACGCCTGCTGGCGCAGCGCAAGGCCTATGCCGCGCGCGACTTCCGTCTCATGCAGATGGATGTCGGATCGGAAAGCGCTCCCGCCCTCCGTGATGCGTTTGTGCTTGCCCTTGCGCGCATGCCGTCGCGGCCCATCGAACTGACACGCGCCATGAATCTGCTCGCGCAGTGGGACGGACGCATGACGGAAACGTCGCTGGGCGCCGCGCTGCTCAACGCGAGTTTTGTGCAGCTCGCAAAGGCCACGTTCGAAGACGAGATGGGCGAGGCAACATACCGCCTGTACACGACGGTGTCGAACGTGCCCGTCCGCGTCCTGCCGCGTCTCCTTTCCGACACCACCGCGACCTGGTTCGACGACGTCCGCACCGCCGGCATCGAGACCCGCGACGACATACTGCGCAAAAGTGTGATGCTCGCATTGCTCGACCTCTCGCGGCGGCTCGGTCCATCGATGGACCAATGGTCGTGGGGCGCGCTGCACACCGTCACATTCCGGCATCCTCTCGGCGAGCTGCGCTCCCTCGGGCGCCTGCTGAATGTCGGGCCCTTCCCGGTCGCCGGCAATACGAGCACCATCAACAATGGCGAGTTCGCCATCGCGCGTCCCTACGATGCCGCGGTCGGTGCGGCGGTGCGTCTTATCGTCGACGCGGCCTCCATCGACACGTGTTACATCGTGCTTCCCACGGGACAGTCGGGCGAACCGCTCAGTCCGCATTATGCGGACCAGGCCATCCTCTGGCAAAACGGCGCATATCACCGCCTCGTCACAAACCTCGCGGCCATTCGTGTGTCGTCCTGGCATCGGCTCACCCTTTCCCCCTCACGCTGACCGTCGTCCACACGCATGTTTTCCACCCGTCTCATCGAGCTGCTCTCACGCGCCACGTCGGTCGCCGTGCTCACCGGCGCGGGCGTGTCGGCCGAAAGCGGCGTGCCCACGTTCAGGGATCCGGGCGGGCTCTGGTCGCAGTTCCGGCCAGAGGAACTCGCCAACGCCGACGCCTTCCTGCGCAATCCCGATCTCGTGTGGTCCTGGTACGAATTCCGCCGCGGCATCATCGCCGACGTCGCGCCGAATCCCGGACACGCGGCATTAGCGGAGTTTGAGACCCTGTACTCGGATTTTACCCTCATCACGCAGAATGTCGACGGCCTGCACCGCCGCGCGGGCAGCAGGAGGTTGCTGGAGCTGCACGGCAGCATCCTGCACAACCACTGCCAGTCGTGCCGGACCCCGTACGGCGGCGAAGCCGACGACCACGCGCATCCGCCGCGCTGCACCGCCTGCGGCGGACTCGTGCGCCCCTCGGTGGTGTGGTTCGGCGAGCAGCTTCCGCAGCAGGAAGTGCGCGAGGCCTGGGACGCGGCCGCGCGCTGCCAGGTGTTTTTATCCATCGGCACCTCCGGCGAGGTGTATCCCGCGGCACAGCTCCCGACAGTGGCGCGCAACGGCGGCGCGTACACGGTCGAGATCAATCCGCGGCCCTCGGCCATCGCGCGGCAGATGCACGAGTGCATCGAGGGGCCGTCGGGTGTTGTGCTCCCCGCGCTGCTCGAGGACGTCCGGCGCCTGCGGCTCACCGCCTGAATCCGCGTCGTGGTACCGGCCGGACAGGCCGGCACGTTTCCCTTCTCATACTTCTCTGAACTCCGAACCGCAGGGACGACCAACATGCCGACACGCAAGACAAAGATCGTATGCACGCTCGGACCCGCCACGGCGGGTCTCGAACGACTCACGGACCTGATCCGGGCCGGCATGGACGTTGCCCGCCTCAACTTCTCGCACGGCACGCACGAACAGCACGGGCAGGCCATCGACGATGTACGCGAGGCCTCGCGGCTCGCGTCAAAACCCGTCGCGATATTGCTCGATCTTCAGGGTCCGAAAATCCGCACGCGCCGTCTGCGCGGCGGCGCGGCAACACTCGACGACGGCGCGCGCTTTGTCATCACCGTCGAAGACCTGCCCGAGGGCGATTCGACCCGCGTGGGCTGCACGTACGCGGGGCTTGCCGAGGATGTGCGCGCGGGCGACACGATGCTGCTCGACGACGGCTATCTCATCCTGCGCGTGGAGGAGGTCCGCGGTCCCGACGTGCTCACGCGTGTGGTCAAGGGCGGCACGCTGAAAGATTCCAAGGGAATCATCGTGCCGGGAGCGCGCATCTCGGCGCCCGCGATCAGCGAGAAGGACGTGCAGGACGCCGTGTTCGGACTCACCCGCGGTGTCGATGCGATCGCGCTCTCCTTCGTGGCGTCGGAACAGGACGTGCTCGCATTGCGCACCATGATGCGCGAGCAGGGCCGCGTGGTGCCGATCGTCGCCAAGATCGAACGCTGGGAGGGAGTGGAGGACATCGAGGATATCGTGCGGGAATCCGACGCCGTCATGGTTGCGCGCGGTGATCTCGGACTCGAGATGCCCGCCGAACAGGTGCCCGTCCTGCAGAAGCGCATCATCGCACGCTGCAATTATTACGGCCGCCCCGTGATCACCGCCACGCAGATGCTCGAGTCGATGATCACGAATCCGCGCCCCACTCGCGCCGAGGCCAGTGATGTCGCCAACGCCGTCATCGACGGCACCGACTGCGTGATGCTGAGCGGTGAAACCAGCGTGGGCCGCTATCCGCTCGACGCCGTGCGCACCATGGCGGCCATCATCCGCACCACGGAGGAGCACTTCCCCGCCGCGCAGCCGCTGCACGAAACACCCTCCGACACCGTGATGAACACCGCCGACGCGATCGGCCATGCATGCTGTGCACTGGCCGCGCAGGTGCGCGCGGCCGCAATCATCACACTGACGTCGTCGGGCAGCACCGCCCGGCTCATCGCGCGGCATCGCCCCGCGACACCCATCTTCGCCTTCACCGACGACGAGAACACCCTGCGGCAGCTTGCGCTCACCTGGGGTGTTGAGGCCTTTCTCATTGCGCCCCTGCCCGGCACTGCCGATCCGGTGCGCGAGGTTGTGCGCTCCGCGCGCGAGTCCGGCCTCGTCAAGCCCGGCGATGTGCTTGTTGTCACCGCCGGCACGCCGCTGGGCGCGCGCGCGGGGACGAATTTGATTCAGGTCGTTACGGCGTAAAGAGGTAAAGGGGTGAAGAGGTAAACGCGTGAGACGGAGAGTTTTTTCTCACATCTTTACCCCTTTACCTCTTTACGCCTTTACGCCCCAGACTCGGTCGCAACCACTACTCGAATTCTATCAGCCGCTGATTCTTGCCCACCATCTGGCCTTGATGAATGAAGATGCGTTTGATGGTGCCGTCACAGGGCGACACCACGTCGTTCTTCATTTTCATGGCCTCGAGTATCAGCAGACTCTGTCCGCGCGTGACACGCTGTCCTTCCGCCACGTGGAGTTCGAAGATGATACCCGGGATGTAGGCGAGCACCAGCTTCGGATCGGGAGGTGTGTACGGCTTCCGCTTTTCGAACTTCGCCGTGTACAACGTTTTGTAGGGCGTGTCGTCGACCGTGAAGGTCTTGAAATTCTGATTGTCTTCCATGGCCTAGAACGGAGGGATACCGTGTTTCTTGCGTGGACGGGGTTCGGACTTGTGTTCCGAAATTTCGATGGCGTGAATCACGTACTCGCGTGTTTCCTTCGGCGCGATGACCGCGTCGACGTGCCCGTTCGCGGCGGCGATAAAGGGATTCGCGAACTTCTCGGTGTACTCGGCCACCTTCTGTTTGCGCATCGCGTCGGGATTTTCCGCGGCGGCGATCTCCGCGCGGAAGATGATGTTCGCTGCTCCCTCGGGTCCCATCACCGCGATCTCGGCGGTGGGCCACGCGAAGACGAAGTCCGCGCCGAGATGACGTGAACACATGGCGATGTAGCCGCCGCCGTAGGCCTTGCGCAGGATCACGGTGACCTTGGGCACCGACGCCTCGCTGTACGCGTACAGCACCTTGGCGCCGTGACGTATGACGCCCGCATGTTCCTGATCGACGCCGGGCAGATAGCCGGGGAGGTCGACGAGGGTGATGAGCGGGATGTTGAAGGCGTCACAGAAGCGGATGAAACGCGCGGCCTTGTCGGACGAGTCCACATCGAGCACACCCGCGAGAACCAGCGGTTGATTGCCGATCACGCCAACGGTCTGCCCGCCGAGGCGCGCAAATCCGATCACGATGTTTGCGGCCCAGCCCGCCTGAATTTCAAAGAAGTCGGAATCGTCGCAGAGGCCGCGAATCACATCGCGAATGTCGTACGGCTGCGTCGGTTCCGAGGGAATCATGCGGTCGATGTCGAACTGCGGCTTGGGCGGTTTCACCGGGAAGGGATCGGCCTTCTTGCGGTTGTTCCAGGGGATGAAAGTGACGAGTTTTTTGATCTGCTCGAAACATTCGAGTTCGCTCTCAGCGAAGAAATGCGCGTTGCCCGATATCGAGGTGTGGACGCGCGCACCGCCGAGATCCTCCATCGAGATCTCCTCGCCGAGCACGGTCTTGATCACCTCGGGTCCGGTGATGAACATCTTCGAGATCTTGTCCACGACAAAGACGAAGTCCGTCAGCGCGGGTGAATACACGGCCCCGCCGGCGCAGGGACCGAGTATGACGGAGATCTGCGGGATCACGCCCGAGGCGAGCGTGTTGCGGTAGAAGATTTCGCCGTAGCCCGCGAGCGAGTTGACGCCCTCCTGTATGCGCGCGCCGCCCGAATCGTTGATGCCGATGAGCGGAATGCCGAGCTTCATGGCGTGATCCATGATCTTGGTGATCTTCTTCGCGTGCATGAGCCCGAGCGACCCGCCCGCGACGGTGAAGTCCTGCGCGAAGATGCAGACGGGATGCCCGGAGATCTTGCCCGTTCCGGTGATGACCCCGTCGGCCGCCAGTTGCTTCTTGTCCATATCGAAGTCCTGGCACTTGTGCTCGACAAACAGATCGTACTCGTGGAAGGAGTAGGGATCAAGCAGCGCGGTGATGCGGTCGCGCGCGGTCAGTTTCCCCATTGCGACCTGCTTCTGTATTGCTTTCTCGCCGCCGCCGAGCTGCACGTTGCTCCGGCGCGAGAAGAAATCCTTCATTCTCTGTGAAAAGGACATGGAAGATGCCTCCGATGTGCGGGATGGTAAAGGTGGGCGAGACCTGCCAGTCTCGAGCAGAACAATATACGAAATATTTCACGAATAGCATATGTTCGTATGTGCGATGCAGTTTTCCCGCCGGACGATTGTCCCGGGTGCAATTGTTTGGATTTGCCCCGACTGCTCTCTAGCTTGAGAGATGGAGCGTTTGACAGTCACATCCTTCATCGAAAGGCACCGGCCGGAGATTCTCGAGAAGTGGACAGAACTCTGGAATTCGGTGCAGCGGAAGCGGCCGGAATCGCACTTTCCGGATCCGCCCTACGAGGCGATCCTGGCGCATCTGCCCTTCGATCCGCCGTACGCGCCGCCGCTTGGTGATGAGCTCCAGCACTGGTTCAACATCGCGCCCATATTCTGCAGCGGCGCCGCCTTCTGCCAATTGCAGGCGGTCTCCGCGTCGATTCTGATACACGAGCGTTACGAGGAGAGAGGCGAGATTCTGGCGGAGCTGGAAAACTCGCTCGAGGCCATGAGTCTGGAAGCGGGCACGCGGCGCTGGATCGGTGCCGTGCTGAACGACACGTCGAAGAAGGAAGCCGTCCATGCCGAACGCCTCGCCGTCATCGGCCAGCTTGCGGCGGGGGTCGCGCACGAAATCGGGAATCCGCTGACTTCGATATCGGCCATCGTGCAGGTGCTGGAACGGCGCACGGAGGATCCGTTCACGACCGAGCAGTTGCAGCATGTGAAGAAGAGCATCGACCGCATCGCGCGCATCGTGCGCGAGCTGGTGGACTTCTCCCGCCCCGCCCCCTCGATGCCGGCGCCTGTGCAGGTGAACGACATTCTCGCCACAGCCATCCGGCTCGTGCAGTACGATCACCGCAGCCGCAGCATCACGTACGACTGCGTCTGCGATCCCGCCCTGCCGGTGATCCATCTCGTGCCCGACCAGATTCTGCAGGTGTTTCTCAACCTGCTCATCAATGCGATCGACGCGATGAACGGCCAGGGCCGCATCACCGTGCGCACATCTGCCGACGCGCACAACGCGCGTATCAGCATCGCGGATTCGGGTCACGGCATTCCGGCGGACATCCTCCCGCGCATTTTCGATCCGTTCTTCACCACCAAACCCATGGGCAAAGGCACGGGGCTCGGACTCTCGGTCAGCTACGGCATCGTCAAACGATACGACGGCAGCATCGATGTGACGAGCGAACCCGGAGTCGGCAGCACCTTCACCATCGTGCTCCCGTACCGGAAAGACACACACTGATCCCACCCATGGCAAAACGCATACTCATAGTCGAAGACGAACAGGACATCCGCGACGCCATCGCGATGCTGCTCACGGACGCGGGCTACACCGTGGCCGCGGTTGATTCGGGCGAGGAGGCGCTGGCGCAGCTCTCCACGACCGACTACGACGTGGTTCTCAGCGACATCCGTATGCCCGGCATCGACGGACTCGAACTGCTCCGCCGCGTGCGCGACTGGTTTCCGCAGACCACGGTCATGATCATGACCGCGTACGCCTCGGTCGACACCGCGGTGCAGGCCCTGCGCAGCGGCGCCTACGATTACATCATCAAGCCCATCGAGATCGAGGAGTTGCTCAACCGACTCCGCCATCTCTTCCGGCACCGTGAAGCCCTGCGCGCGAACGAAGTGCTGCGCAGCCGCCTGCGTGACGATGCCGCCTTCGATGCGATCATCGGCAAGTCGCCGCGCATGCAGCAGGTGTTTTCGCTGATCGGGAAGGTGGCGGCGACACGCAGCAATGTGCTCATCACCGGCAAGAGCGGCACGGGCAAGGAACTCGTCGCGCGCGCGATCCACTACAACAGCGAGCGGCGCGACGGCGTCTTTCTGCCCATCAACTGCGGCGCGATCAGCGAATCGCTCATCGAGTCGGAATTGTTCGGGCACAAGCGCGGCGCCTTCACCGACGCGTTTCAGGACAAGCTCGGCGTGTTCCAGCTTGCGGACGGCGGCACACTGTTCCTCGACGAGGTGGGCGAGATTCCGTTGCATCTGCAGGTGAAACTGCTGCGCGCCCTCGATGAACGCGAGGTGCTTCCGGTAGGAGGAACAATCGCCGTGCGTGTGGATGTGCGCATACTCAGCGCGACGAACCAGGATCTGTTTGCACGCGTGCAGGAGGGGCGTTTCCGCGAAGATCTTTACTACCGCCTGAATGTTGTCGAAATACATCTGCCGCCCCTGTCCGACCGCCGCGAGGACATCCCGCTGCTCGTGGAACATTTTCTCGCCAAGTACGGTGGGGCGATGGGCAAGAGCGTCCGCGGCGTCGACAATGCCGCGATGCGCGCCTTGATGGCGCATCCCTGGCGCGGCGGCGTGCGTGAACTCGAGAACGTGATCGAGCGCGCCGTGATCTTTTGTGATGGCGACACCGTCACGTCGAGTGAATTGCCTCTTGCCCTCCGCGCGAGCGGCGACGCCGTCCCGCTGCCCGATGATCTCCGCGAGGCCATACGGCATTACGAGAAAAAACACATTCTCGAAATCATGCAGAAGGCGCAGTTCAACAAGGAAGCGGCGGCCAAAGTGTTGAATATCGGGCTGTCGTCGCTCTACAGAAAAATTGACGAACTCGGAATCACCCCCGAAGAATTGAAAGGGAGAGTGTAGTGGCGTAGATGGTAGATCGGTAGATGGTAGATCGGTAGATGGGTAGTTTGATTTACTAGGAGCGTGTGAGGAGACAGTATACAGGAGACAGGAGCTGATTCCATTCGTGTCTCCTGATCCATTCCTCCTGTTTCCTCACGGTCGTGTGATGAGTCAGAACAGACAAATTTTCCACTCCCTACTCCCCACTCCCTACTCCCCCGTCCCCCGTCCCCCGTCCCCAATAAAAAGACGGCCCCATCCGAAATGACGGGGCCGTCGTCATACAACGCGATGTGTCGCGTCAGCGCTTCGCGGCGGGCTTCGCTGCTTTCTTCGCGGCGGGCTTCGCTGCTTTCTTCGCGGCGGGTTTCGCTGCTTTCTTTGCGATGGGCTTCGCTGCTTTCTTTGCGGCGGGCTTTGCTGCTTTCTTCGCGGCGGGCTTCGCTGCTTTCTTTGCGACGGGCTTCGCTGCTTTTTTCGCGACGGGTTTTGTGACCTTCTTGGGTGCGGATGTTTCACCGCGGCCCTGGCCCTGCTGTTCGAGCTGCAGCGCCTTGGCGACGGTGATACCGATGAGTGCCGGATTCTCGACGACGTGGATGCCGGCTTTTTTCATCGCGGCCATCTTCTCGTTTGCAGTGCCCTTGCCGCCGGCGATGATGGCGCCTGCGTGGCCCATACGGCGTCCCGGAGGCGCTGTGCGTCCGGCGATGAAACCGATGACGGGTTTGGTCATGTATTTCTTCACATAGGCGGCGCCCTCTTCCTCGGCCGTGCCGCCGATCTCGCCGATCATCACGACGGCGTCGGTGTCGGGATCGGCGTCGAACAGCGCGAGCGCGTCGATGAACTGCGTGCCGATGATGGGATCACCGCCGATGCCGATGCACGTCGACTGTCCGATGCCGAGATCGGTGAGCTGTTTGACCGCTTCGTAGGTCAGTGTTCCGCTGCGCGAGATCACGCCGACATGGCCCTTCTTGTGAATGAAGCCCGGCATGATGCCGACTTTCGCTTCGCCCGGCGAGATGACACCGGGGCAGTTGGGACCGACAAGCCGCACGCCCTTGCTCTTCACATAGTCGAACGCGCGTATCATGTCGCGTGTCGGAATCCCTTCGGTGATACAGACGATCAGCGCCACACCCGCATCGGCCGCCTCGAGAATCGCGTCACCCGCAAATGCGGGCGGCACAAAGATCAGCGACACATCGGCCTTCGTCGCCAGCACGGCTTCGCGCACTGTGTTGAACACGGGCACGCCGATATGCTCGGTACCGCCCTTGCCCGGCGTCACGCCTGCAACGACACGTGTGCCGTATTCCATCATCTGCTGCGCGTGGAAGGTACCCTCGCCGCCGGTAATACCCTGCACCACGATGCGGCTCTTTTTGTTCACGAGAATGCTCATGTTCCACTCCGGATGTGCTGTTACGCTGTGAAAAAAGACAAATCGTCGCAAATGTACAGAGAATCAGCGGCGGGACAAAATGGACGGACAGCGGGACAGCGGGACAGCGGGAGAGCGGGACATCTGTAGGGGCGAACGGCAGTTCGCCCTACGCGCACAGCGCCGCGATCAGACGAATATACGATCAGACGATTAGACGATTAGACGATTAGACGATTAGACAATGAGCGCCGTGACACCGCCCCGGCCGTGAGCCCGCCGGACGACACCAACACCCCGCGCGTGAAATTAATCCTCGCACGCGCTACCTTTGTGCTTTCGACGCTGAACGAGGTTACGGTGTCCATCATCCGCAGCACGTATCGGGAGAGACGCAGAGTGCGCAGTCACGGCCAGAGAGATCACAGAATCGTTGCCTCACGAGTGGGCAGGAGTAACGCTGTCTTCTCCACACGGCTCGCGAGCAGTTCGTTTCTCTTTGTGGGGACGATGCTCGTGTCCGCCATGGTTCTCTTCTCCGCCGCTGCAGTAGCGCAGAATTCCGGGTCCATCGAGACGGTCACGGCTGCCGTCATGGACTCCTCACGA
Source organism: Ignavibacteriota bacterium (assembly GCA_016218045.1). NCBI lineage: Bacteria > Pseudomonadati > Ignavibacteriota > Ignavibacteriota bacterium. Next base: position 280 of record JACRFB010000031.1, on the reverse strand, counting down.
TCCTCTGTCGCGGATCACGCGCGTATCACACAGTACCGGCGCAGCATAACAGCAGCGGACGGGGCTGCGGTACGTCCGCGCACGTCCTCATCCAACAAGAAGTACTCCAAGAACGAAGCAGCCACAACGTCTGCAGCTTCAACCGGAGCGAAAGCCTTCTCCACTCTCTTGACCGGTGGCGAGGGTGCGGACGGAATAGTCGACATTCTACAGCTCAGTGATACTCTCGTGTATATTCTTATCTCTACGGATTCGAAAGATCTTTGTGACTCGGCTATTG
>JACRFB010000030.1 GCA_016218045.1 Ignavibacteriota bacterium | reverse complement strand
TGGCAAGACGCCGATGCAGACCTTTCTCGATTCCATACCGCTTGCAAAAGAAAAACTCCTCGATACATTACCAACATCTTTTGAGACTTCGAATCAGACCGACCAAACCACCGTCTGTCAGGTCTAATCGTAGCTAGTACATAGTATGTGACACGAGCCACGGGACACATAGCACGCGAAACCTCTCCCGCTGTCCCGCTCTCCCGCTGTCCCGCTCTCCCGCTGTCCCGCTGTCCCGCTGTCCCGCTGTCCCGCTGTCCCGCTGTCCCGCTGTCCCGCTCTCCCGCTGTCCCGCTCTCCCGCTGTCCCGCTCTCCCGCTGTCCCGCTCTCCCGCTGTCCCGCTCTCCCGCAAACGCATCGGTGTTGTATAGCGCCGTGAGGAGCTGTAGTTTTCCCGGGACAATTCGGGGGTAAGGCATGCGCGCGTTGTGGTGGTCGATGCTGTTCCTTGTTGCGTGCTGCGGGATGCAGGCGCAATTGACAACGAAGACGACGGACTACGGTTCGAAGCCGGGCTACATCGATAAGGCGACACTCGTGGTGCAACCGCACGGGGCATATGTGGAACAGGCCTTGTACCTGAGTTACGGCGACCACGGCGCCTTCGGCAGCAATCCGAATGTGGAGATCGTCCACCGCTTCCGCCTCCCGGCGAATGCGGTGGTGAACGATCTGTGGCTGTGGATCGGCGACAGCGTGATGCAGGCCATTGTACTCGACGTCTGGCGCGCGCGGACGATCTACGACAGCATCACGAGTTCTCTGCACGATCCGGCGTTTCTCGCGAAGAAGGGTGACACGTACGAACTGCACATTTTTCCGCTGATCTCGGGACAGGTACGGCGCATCCGTATGAATTTTCTTGTGCCGGCCCGTTGGGCGGGAACCGCGGGCAACGCCGAGCTGCCTTTGGGCATGCTGATGGACAACAACGCAGCGGTGAAACCACTCGAAGTGAGGATCCGCACAGTCGATCAATCCTGGGGAGCGCCCGCCATCAAGGAGGCGCCGAATCTCGTCTATGACACGCTTCCTGATTCTCACGGATTCAAGTTTCTTGTGACGAACATCCCCGACCTCACACCTCTGCGTGGATTGACGATGACTTTCCATGCGGATCTCGAGGACGGTTCCCGTGTCACCTCGGCATCGCAGAGAAATGACAACCAGTCGTGGTTCGAATACGGACTCGATCCGGTGACCGTCTTCCAATCGCCTGCAGATACTGTGGCACGGAAACATCTCTTTGCGCTGGATCTGAGCGGCCTGCAGGACCGCGTCTTCACGACGCTTCTTCCCGAACTGCGCGAGTTGATGCGAGCCGCGGCGTCACCGCACGACAGTGTGGCACTTGTCGTGAGCGGCGCGGGCCGCGTCGCGCGTGTACACGAGGGATGGATACCCGCGCGCACGGGCGCGCTCGATACACTCGTCTCGTTGTTCGGCCAGGGCACACACGGCGCCGACATCAATGCGAGGACGGTACCCCGTGTCGAGTATTGCGACGAAAACGCAGCGTTGTGCTGGCAATTCCCGGGAATCACGTCATTGGCGCAGATTCATCGGTCATCCTCCCTCTTCGAGGCCCTGTATCACGGCGAGGACCCCGATGTTATCGCAACGTATGATCACAATCGCCAATACCTCAGCCAAACTCTCGAAAAGAAGGACACAATCCTTGCCATGATGGATGCCGCACTGAAACGTGGGGCACGTATCCTGACATACATCGACGAAGGCCACTATCCGGAAATTGAGGGCGTGTTTTTCGATAGTGTTAAGTTTTCGCATTTCACACACGATAAGGTCGAGACCCTTTTCCGCGCCCAGAACGGGAATTTCGGGAATACGTTTCCCGAGACAGTCGAACATCTGCATCGAGGGTACATAACGTATTCCGACAGCGTCAACATCAAACCCGAAGTGGTGGACAGCCAGGGACGGGCTGTCGTGATTTCCCGGCGTGTGGGGAAAGGTCTGATAGTACTCAGTTCTCTGTGGAGCTTCAGGGCCGACGGAGCGCTCCGCGGTCTCGTGGGCGCGCCGCTGCTCGGGCTCAACAGTACTGCCGGAACAGTATGCATGCTCGAACCCCTCATGGACGAGGCGCGCCGCATCTTCGAGGCGGAGGGATACAACGATCTTGTGCTTCTGAGTAATGGCGATTCGGTGTACTCTGTCGAATCCGCGAACGAACGCGCCTCGCAATACAGGGCGGGCTTTACAGGCACGTTCCCGGGCGTGACAACGGTAAACCTCCTCCGCGCTTCCGGCTATACACCGCCGTTTGTGACGGATGCAAACGTGCGCTACTACGGAAGCGGTCTGCTGCTCCAGCGTGTCGCAGCCGCCTTTTCGGGGCAATACATCGCCGGTTCGGCGTATTCCTGGTCACGTATCTGCGACATGGTGATGCCCGCCGGATTCATTGGATTGGATTCACTGTTCATCGGCGTCGATGTGCAAGGTGGAACAGGCGCACTTCGTCTGTTGCGGGAAGTTGCAGCGAACCCGTCCGACCTCCGCAAGGTGCGATATTTCCAGGGTGAGACGAGTTCCGCGGACAGCGTGCGTGTAACCGCGACAGGTTTTCTGAGGGGGGATCCGCAGCCGCGTGTGCACCAGCGCACCGTGTACCTGACACGAGACTCCGCGGACATGAACTGGACCATTCCACCGATGCTGGCGAACGAACAGGTGCGCGAGTTGCTGGCAGCGAAGCCACCGCTCGATACCACACGTATCATGTCGCTGGCCAAGAAGCATCGTCTACTATGCGACTTTACCGCTTTCCTCGCCCTCGAGCCGAACGACACCTTACGATTTAAGCGTGATCCGGGCGACGACGGAGGAACGAACGATGTTGCTCCTATCGACTTCTCGTCCGACGGTGATTCGCTCGCCGTGGTTGTCACACCCAATCCCTTCCGCGGCAGCACACGGATTGCCGTGCGAGCGCCCGAGGGTTCGGAGGTGACGATCACACTGTTCGATGTGCTCGGCCGGGCAGTACGCACCGTCTCCTCGTCGCCGCAAACCTCACGGATGCAGTATTACACATGGAACGGCGCCGATGCGCAGAACAGCCCGTTGCCCGCGGGCATCTACTTCGTACATGTGCTCGCGCGTGGTCCGTCTCACGTCGCTCCGCTCAGTGTCGTCCGTAGAGTCGTGCGTATGGAATAGCGGCGCGAGGGCAGGAGAGCGTCCTCGCCTGTTTCGCGAGCACATCGGATGATTGGATGATTGGATGATGAGACGATCAGACGATTGGACGATCAGACGATTGGACGATTAGACGATCAGACGGTTAGACGATTAGACGATCAGACGATGAGACGATCAGACGATTGGACGATAAAACGAGAGCACAGTCCGAATCTTTGTGCGATCTATTCCGCGTGTGCGCGGCGCACGTGTGAACTCCGACAGGGGCGACCGGCGGTCGCCCGACACCACCACGGAACACGCGCAAGACACCGCCCTGAACAGATCGGTCACCTTCTTCCGGAACGGGAGAGGGCCGGGGTGAGGGTGTGCGTGCCGCCCACTTCGCGGGCT